>CASBRC010000244.1 GCA_949128015.1 Synechococcales cyanobacterium PMM_0003 | reverse complement strand
AGATCATTGCGATCGCAGTTGCCGAACCCGTTGTTGTCGGAATTAACGATAAACTCGTAGCTCTAGCGCGGCGCAGATCCTTATGAGGAGCATCGACAAGGGTTTGGGTATTGGTATTGTCATGGATAGTCGTAATCACGCCATGTTTAATCCCTAAACCTTCATGAATCACTTTGACGACGGGCGCGAGGCAATTGGTCGTGCAAGATGCAGCCGTAAGTAAATGATGCTCTTCGGGATTGTAGAGATGATCGTTAATTCCCATCACGATATTGAGCGCTTCTTCTTTGACAGGAGCCGCGACGATTACTTTTTTGATACCTTGATCGAAATAGGGATTGAGCGTCTCAGGAGTGCGGAATTTGCCTGAACATTCCAAAACTATGTCAACGCCGAATTCTTGCCAGTTAACTAGTTCGGGTTTCGATTGTTCGCTAAAGCTCAGTTTTTTGATTGATTTTTGATCGTCAATAGTAATGCGATCGCAATTTACTTGCACATCAGGCAACCAGCGTCCATGCACTGAGTCAAATTTGAGTAAGTGTGCGGCACATTCTATACCGCCTTTGATTTCATTGATATGCACAAATTCTAATTCAGGGAATTGCCATGCCGCCCGCAGAGCTAGTCTGCCAATTCTGCCAAAGCCATTTATGCCAACTCGCACAGCCATACAATTACCTATAGTTTAAATATTGATCAAGATAAATATTTATATTTATCAATATTGTGATTATAGTTTTGCAATCTGTCAACACAGTAATTCCAATTACGAAAACTCATGTCAAAATAAAGTTCATGAAATGTACTCAGCCCATTACCATTGCCGCATCAGAAAATGAGCCTACTCTCTGTTGTCCACCACTGTTAGCGGGGCGATTGGAGTCAGCAAATATTGCTCAACTAGCTACTATCTTTCGCGTATTGGGGGAGCCTGCGCGTTTACAGATCTTGAGCTTAATTTCTTCACAGCCGAGTCAAGAAGTCCGCGCTTGTGAATTGGTGGAAACTTTAGGTTTAGCTCAACCAACTGTCAGTCATCACCTCAAAGTTTTATATGAAGCGGGTTTATTGGCTAAAGAACGTCGCGGGACTTTGATTTACTACCGCATCTTGCCTGATAAATTAACGATGTTACGGGATGCTTTGTCATAAGTAGGTAGACGTAAAACCCAAAAGCTGTGGCGCACGCTGCGCGTGCGCCACAGCTTTTGGGTTTTGGTATTTAATTATCTTTTCCTTTTTAAGCTTTGACAAACTGCTTCTCAATCAGTCCCGACAGGCTATCTGTCCAATGCTGAGCAAGATCCAAAGTTTCAGCTTCGACCATTACCCGCATCAATGGCTCAGTGCCAGAAGCACGTACCAAAATCCGACCGCGATCGCCTAAATCTTCTTCGGCTAATGCGATCGCCTGTACTAATACATCGCAAGTCTGCCAATTGCGGCGCAGTTCCCGATCTTCCACGCGCACATTTTTGAGTAATTGGGGATAGGGATGAAAACTCTGATCCATTAATTCTGCTAGAGGCGCTTTTTGTTTTGCCAGTGCGGCGAGATGTAATGCAGCTAACAATCCATCACCACTAACGGCATAGTGACGACAGAGAACGTGACCCGACTGTTCGCCGCCGAGCATTGCGCCCGATCGCATCATTTCGGCATGAACATATTGATCGCCGACATCGGTGCGGACAAAATTTCCGCCGAGTTTTTGCCATGCGCGTTCAAAGCCAAGATTTGCCATCACTGTCGTCACGATCGCACAGTTGGGCAGTTGGTTGTTTTCCATTAGCTCTTGTCCCCATAGGTACAAGATGTAATCACCATCGACAACGCGCCCATTACTATCGACCGCCAGCACGCGATCGGCATCACCATCAAAAGCAAAGCCCAGATCTGCCCCATGTTCTTTGACGGCATTGCGTAATGGTTCGAGATGAGTAGAGCCACAATTAACATTTATGCGATCGCCGTCTGGCTCTTGATGCAAGCAAATTACTTCAGCGCCCAAATTGCGAAATACTTCTAGCGAGACACGGGTTGCCGAACCGTAGGCGAGATCTAGGACTACTTTTAGTTCGCTTAAATCAGTTGCGATCGAGGATTGTAGAGACTCTTGATAGTCCGAAATTAAATGTGATTTTTCATGATATTTACCCCAACCCGTCGAGGTATTAACCAGATCGGTATGGAGACGTGAATCTAAAACTGCTTCAATTTTTTGCTGAGTTTCACCACAGAGTTTGCTGCCATTTGCACCGAAGAACTTAATTCCATTATCTTCAGGCGGATTATGGCTAGCGGAGATCATCACACCGCCAAATATTTCAGGAGAGTTAGCCGTCAGATAAGCAACCGCAGGCGTAGGACATAACCCAATATGCCAAACATCCCAACCTGCCGCCGTCAAACCTGCGGAAATTGCTGACGAAAGCATATCGCCCGATGTGCGCGAGTCCTGCCCGATCGCAATTACATGCGCTTTATTTTCGTGATCCACTTCAACGCGATCCTTTAAGATTTTACCCGCGCTAATTCCCACCTCTAGGGCTAAGTTTGCCGTCAAAAAGCTGCCAACATGACCACGAATACCATCGGTACCAAATAATTTCATAAACTCTCCTCTACACACACCTTGATTTTGCAATTTGCCTTAGGCAGTTGCAAACATAGACCACTATAAAAAATAAAATGGCTCACTTTGTGAGCCATTTTATTAAAACATTACGCTGCGACTGCAAATTTTGGGCGTTGACTGACAACTTCGTCGATCAGTCCATAATTTTTCGCATCATCGGGAGCCATGAAGAAATCGCGATCGGTATCGTCAGCGATCCGCTCAATCGGCTGTCCTGTATGAAAAGCCATCAACTCATTGAGGCGATTTTTATGATAAAGAATTTCCTTAGCTTGGATTTCAATATCTGTCGCCTGACCTTGAGCGCCACCAAGAGGTTGGTGAATCATGATCCTTGTATGGGGCAAAGACAATCTCTTGCCCTTTGCGCCACCTGTGAGCAAAAAAGCCCCCATGCTTGCCGCTAAGCCCACACAAATTGTGGAAACATCAGGGCGAATGTGCTGCATCGTGTCATAGATTGCCATGCCAGCAGTCACAGATCCACCAGGGGAGTTGATATACAAGAAAATATCTTTTTCGGGATCGTCGGCTTCAAGGAAAAGCAATTGAGCAACGATGATATTAGAAATACTGTCGTCAACCTGTTGCCCCAAAAATACGATCCGCTCCCGCAGTAGACGCGAAAAAATATCAAAGGCTCTTTCGCCACGACCAGACTGTTCGATTACGGTTGGGATCATAATTAATCTTTACGGTTTACTCTCAGTCTATTGTACTGATATGTAATCACAGCTAACCTTCGTCTCTATTCGGATTTCACCCCGTCATTGTAGCTGTCATAAGTAAGAGTCGGCACGAAATGCCACCGAGCTTGGATTTAAAACTGCGATCGCACTGACAAGAGAAGTAATCGCAATAATGGGCAAAATTAAATTTTTCATATTGTTACCTTCGGCGATCGCCTTAAAATGAATGGGAATGGTTTAACGATTTATACGAGTTTAGACATTCACGCATATTTAAAAGGTTCAAATAAAAAATCATGACTCAAGACGATTTTCAAAAACAAGTCCTAGACCGATTAGACAAGCTAGACAAGCTAGAACAAGATTTTGAGCAGATATCGAAAGATAACGAAAAGTTTAACGATCGCTTTTCTAACTACCAACAAGCTACGCAGTCATTAGTTAGTCTTGCTTTTGGTTTGATTGCTTCTGCTACCGTGATCACAGTTGTTTCGGCAGTATTTAAACGATAAGGGCTCGCCCCACAAGATGCCTTAAGATCCTTTAAACTGGAATAGCATCTAAGATTTTTTGTACATTTTCAAAGCTAATGCCAAGTCCGACCCATATACCTGAAGCCATCGATCGCATTGTCCAACGATTTAAAAGGCTCACCGATCCCAAGCAACGTTATGAACAATTGATTTTGTACGGGAAGAAGCTAGCAGAATTTCCTGAAGCGCTCAAAATACCTGAAAACAAAGTGCAGGGATGTGTTTCACAGGTGTTTATCGTAGCCGAGTTAGATGAGAACGAGCATGTAGTATTTGCTGGGGACTCCGATGCTCTGATTAGTAAAGGTTTTGTCGGTCTATTATCGCTCTGTATGAGTGGTTTGACTCAAAAGGAAATTGAGTTGCTAACGCCTGATTTTATTAAAGACACAGGTTTGGTGGCGAGTCTTACGCCTTCTAGGGCAAATGGTTTTTATAACGTATTTAAGAAAATGCAACAGCAAGCGATCGCAATTGAATTGCCCAGCGTTCGCTAATTTTACAGACAAGGGGCTTAAGCCCCTTGCCACAAACAATCGCCACAAACAATCATCGAGTAGGGGCAGTTCATGAACTGCCCCTACTCGACTGTGATTAAACGGTGACAGGCATT
>CASBRC010000243.1 GCA_949128015.1 Synechococcales cyanobacterium PMM_0003 | reverse complement strand
CCCTCAGGGGAGTTAGAACGAATTACGGTTTGGATGGGGAGATTGTATTGTTTGGCGAAGGCGAAATCGCGGGTGTCGTGAGCGGGAACACCCATAACTGCGCCCGTACCATATTCAAATAAGACATAATCGGCAATCCAGATTGGGACTTCTTTTCCTGTGAAGGGATTAATCACACTTGCACCGATCGCTACGCCACGTTTGGGGCGATCGTCAGAAGTGCGATCGATTTCGCTAAGATTTTTGACTTCTTCGATAAATGTATTAACTGCTTCTTTTTGAGCAGCATTGGTCAAAGTCTCGACTAAAGGATGTTCGGGAGCAAGTACGACATAGCTCACACCGTAAATGGTATCGGGACGTGTTGTGAATACTGTGATTTTCTCATCGCTACTAACTATCGGAAAACTTAACTCTGCGCCTGTCGATTTGCCAATCCAGTTGGCTTGCATAATTTTGACGTTAGAGGGCCAGTCCTTGAGCTTGTCCAAATCTTGCAAAAGCTGTTCAGCATAATCGGTAATTTTGAAAAACCATTGACGCAATTTGCGCTTTTCTACCAATGCACCCGATCGCCATGATCTCCCTTCGGCATCCACTTGTTCGTTAGCAATTACGGTCTGGTCAATTGGGTCCCAGTTAACCTTTGCTTCTTTTTGGTAGGCAAGTCCCGCTTCTAAAAGTTGCAAAAAAATCCATTGCGTCCATTTGTAATAACTGGGCGAACAGGTTGCTAATTCGCGATCCCAGTCGTAGGACAAGCCCACTTGCTTGAGTTGCGATCGCATATTTTCGATATTCGCATATGTCCATTTCGCTGGATGCGTATTGCGATCGATCGCTGCATTTTCCGCAGGCAATCCGAAGGCATCCCAACCCATTGGGTGCAACACTTCATAGCCTTGCATCCGCTTAAATCTGGCAATCACATCAGTGATCGTGTAGTTACGAACATGCCCCATGTGCAGATCGCCAGACGGATAGGGAAACATGGACAGCGCATAAAATTTCTTTTTATTGCTGTTTTCCGCGCCAATCGCGTCATTGTTTACTTTGTCGGCTTGATTCTTTGCCCAAACTTCTTGCCATTTGGGTTCGATCTGCTGGGGGTTATATCTGATGTCCATCACGTATCAATCAATATGCGAATATATAGGATAAGCAGCGCAATGCGCCGCTTATCCTTAATTTAAATATACTAATCTATGTCACCCGATTATATAAAAGCTCAATTAATACTGCTTATTGCCATCGTCGCTGCGATCGCCTTTGTGGGCTGCATCTACGAAATATCCTATGGCGCACCAGATTTTGGGTTCGCAGTTACTTGGACAATTTTGCTAATCAGCTTACCTGTGGGTGTCTATAGCTTTGTTAAAGCTGTTAGCCTCGCTCGAAAATCTATAAATTAAATGATGAATTAACAAAAAGGGCGCTTAGCGCCCTCTCTAAACATCTTGGTGAAAATATTATGATTACACCTCCACTTCCTCAACCCCAACTCGATCGCGCCCCCATCACCCTCGATCAGTACCACGAGTACACACCCGAAAAATTAGAGCTTTTGTCTGGTTTCTATGGTTACAGTGGACAGGAGATTAAAGGTTTTCATCTTGCGATGCTTACCAATATGGGACTACGCAAAGCTGTGAGTCATTTGCCAATGTCAAAGTGGCTAAATGCAATCCAAGATGTTGCTTTGCAAAATTCTAAGCTTGATGATGCTATGCGCGATCGCTTAAACCGAGACATATCTGATTTAATGTCAGTATTTGAGTATTTAGAGGCTGTATAGCCAAATTTGACCTCTAAGCATAGTCTTGATGCTCATAGAAATCTTCTTCAGTATTTGTATCAACAAACTCAGCCAAGCTGCCGCCTTCTGTATGAAAAGGACGCATCATTTCCGCAGCATCCCTTAAGCTAAGTTTTTCTGTTCTATTTATATCTTCATGCAGTAGCATCAGTTAAACCAACTTCGCATAATTTCTCGATTATTACTACCAAATCAAAGGGATTCCAGCAAGAGGCATTCGATGATCGCAACTAATGAGCGGTAAACCCAGATGATAAGCGGTAGCCGCTATAACGCGATCGGGTAGATCGGGGACTGCTTGTTTTGGGATTTTCGCTAGAGCTTCAACCACTCCAGCCGTTAAATCAAATAGAACTAACCCAGTAGTTCCACTCGTTAATATTTCGTCTAGCTGTTGCTTGAAATCGAGGGAAATACGATTTTTCTCTTGTAAATAGACAATCTCAACTAAACAGATAGTCGGAATGTAGATTGTAATTTCACCGCGATCGCACTGTTCAAAAATTTCATTAGCAGAAGCGCTTAATTTGGGACTATCTTCCAAATACCAGATCAAAGCATGGGTATCCGTAACAACATCATTCATCAAATATTCTCACGCGGAAAGTTTGCCCATAGCTCTTTTCTTGACTCAGTAATATCTTGAGCGCTAATGTTAGCTCCACGCCATAAACCACGCAGAGATCTCCGAGGTTTAGGTTGTATGTTTAATTCTCGCTTAATTTGAGGAGTTACTTTTTCGATCAAATTAACCTTATCGACAAGAGAAAGCTGCTGGGCTAATTCTAAAATTTCTTCTAGTGTGACAACTTTAGGCATAGATTTAGACCTTTTTCGTAAGCCCTGATCGATTCCATCCCAAAGTTCACAAATATCGTGAACCCTTCCCGCCTTAACATCTTCTAAAGATTGACGCAGATCTTCTAAGATTTTTTCCTTGGGTTCATCATAAATTCCTACTGATTCAAAGTTATCTACTTCTATCTCAACTTGTGAATGTTTGGCTCTGATAAATAAAAGAAAGTCTAGAACCTCACCTAACAAATAATCTGATGTCTGTTCAATTTCTTGGATTAACGACTGCCTAACGTTG
>CASBRC010000242.1 GCA_949128015.1 Synechococcales cyanobacterium PMM_0003 | reverse complement strand
TCAGGATTGTATTGCAGCACATAGCCATCACCTTCGCGCTTAAACTGGTGGGGAACTAACATTGCTGCATAACGACTAAGTTCTAAACGCCAATCAAGGAGATAGCAGAACCAAGGATAGTTAGCATCAAGGCGCAAAAACCAGAGACGTACTTCCGAAATCTCTGATAGTTCGCGAGGGTCGCCATCTTCCTTATTCCAAACTAGTTCTATTTGAATTGCGCGATCGCCTTCAGGAATTTCATCCCAATTCGCTAACAACTTCTCGATCGCAATTTTTGCAGGTGTAATATCGAGCGATTCAATACAGGCTTGATTGATGTAGATGACGTTAGGCATATAGCTTTTAGATAGAATTGAGTTAGGGATGCGCGTTGCGCTAATGTTTATTTGGGTAAGTTTTCGCGAGGATCGAAGGATTGGATCTCCAGTAACTGTTCATACAGTTCACGTTCGCGCTTACTTGGATTTTTGGGGACGACGATCTGGACTTCCACATATTGATCGCCAAAGGTTCGTGTATCTTTTGGAAAGCCTTTTCCAGAGAGCCGCAACTGTTGACCAGACTTCACCGCAGGCGGAATCGTTAGCTTCACAAGCCCGCTTAAGGTTGGGACTTCTACTTGAATGCCAAGAACAGACTCGCTGGGAGAAATTGGCAATTGACAGCGAATATCTGAACCTTCGAGGGTAAAAAATGTATGGGGCTTGAGCGTAATTTTGAGATAAAGATCGCCGCCTGATGCGCCTTGACCTTTGAGGCGGATTCTTTGTCCTGAGAGAACACCTGCGGGCATATTGACTTCTAGCGATCGCCCATCTTCGAGGCGAATACGTTCGCGACCACCGACATAAGCACGTTCGAGAGGTAGCTCTAATAAAGCTTCTGAATCACGGCGAGGAGCGGGGCGTGGTGGGGCTTGGGTGTTAGTGCGATAGGAGGACGAGCCGCCGCCGCTTGTGTCTTGGGCGCGTTCATTGGTACGGAATTTGCCTAATAACTGATCGACGAATTCTTGGAAGTCGTTATATTGGCTAAAGTCCACATCGCCTGTGTAACCACTGCGATCGAAGTCAGGCGTATATTGCTCACGAGGAGCTGGGGCGCGTCCACCTTGACCTTGAAATCCGCCTTGTTTCCAATATTGCCCAAAGCGATCGTATTGCTGGCGTTTGGTGGTGTCGGATAGGACTTCGTAGGCTTCGCCAATGTCTTTAAATCTCTCCTCGGCTGCCTTGTCATTTGGGTTGAGGTCGGGATGATATTTCCGCGCTAACCGACGATAGGAGCGCTTAATTTCGTCCGCCGTGGCGGTCTTCGGTACACCGAGGATTTCATAATAATTGCGAAAGTTTTGCATATTTCCCGAACTGCAAACAAGGAGATAATTTAGCTTAGCGTATAGCAATCTCCAAACCCAGATATTTAGAGACGGCGCATCGCGCCGTCTCTAAATATCTGGGTTTTAGATCCAGCTACGCAACCACATTAGCATGGGCAAATACCCCGATGAGATCGGTAAACCGATATAAATCGGCAACCAAAATAAAAAGCCGATCGCAACAATTACAAAAATCCCAGAACCGATCATCCTCATTTCTTGCAATGGCGATCGCCACATCAGTGAAACCAAAAGTGCAAGGGCGGCAAAGGCAAAAACTGAAGCGGGCATATAGTGATACAGAAATGTACACCGTTTACTCAAGATCCAAGGTAGCCAATGACCAGCAAAACTGCTCGTGACATAGAGCATAAACCAAATTAATTGCGATCGCATCGGAGATTGTTCTTTCGCAAATATTTGCGTTATTAGCTTGGGTGGGAACCTTAATTTCGACGCAATTAAAAGGGTTATGCAGATTAGCAGCGCGATCGCACTAAGCCAATATAAAATTGGGTTGCCCATCGCCAGCACAAATTGCACCATGCTATTGGGTCGCATCTCAAAAAAGTAAGCGACAGGACGAATTAATAAAATCCAACTCCACCAAGGCGAACAGTAGGGATGGATTGGTTCGGTTTTGCCCACGCCTAAGTTTTGATGAAAGCCGATGATCTGACGGTGCAATTCCCAAATATCGCGTTCGGGATTAATGACTAAATGCGGAATCCATTGCACGAAGTAAAAAGCGATTGGTAGAATGATCAAGCCAATCAAGATCTGGGCAGCATTTAAAGTTTGGCGATAACGTGACCATGCATAACCTGCGATCGCAAATAGTCCGACAATATAAGCTAAGCCTGTCCACTTGACACTAAATGATGCTCCCAGCATTAAGCCTGTAGCAATTGTCCAAAACCAACGCTGTCGCGATCGCTTCAGGGCTAGCACCATACATAACTGGCTGAGCATCCCAAACAGCAAAATGTAAATATTGATCAAGCCAAATCGCGACTCCACCAATAACAAGCCATCCAGTACCACAAAACATCCCGTCAGCCATGCCCAGCCTCTGCGATCGCTCAATTGCCAGATAAATTCGTAGGTCACTAAGGGCAAGAACGAACCCGCAAGTGCAGTCATGCAGCGATAACCAAAAGGCGCATAACCAAAAATCTGAATGCCCAGCGCAATGATGTATTTTGCTAGGGGTGGATGCGCGTCAAACAATGGCTCACCGTGCAGATAACTTTGAGCAAATTTGGGATAATAAGCTTCATCAAAAACCACATCTGCCGTACCATCCAAATTCCAAAATCTGCTTGCAAATGATATTAATACAATCGCCATCACTCCAAAAACTGGATGCTCTGATAGCCAAATTAGGCGATCGCTGAAGCGCTCAAACAAACGAGCAGGGAGAGTTATAATTTTTTGCATTCTCCAATAGCTCATTTTTCAACGCAAAGCTCTCAAATTTGATGTCGGGAGATACTTTACAGTAAATTCACTTTTACACCCAAATCGGTACAATAATTTAGAAATATTTTAGATAGCTCGGTTCTCTTAACATTCGTTAGAGTCAAGATTTGCTTAGACATGCAATAAATTTGCGATCGATCTTCAGTTAGAGGCAGTCAAATGGCTTTCTGAGAGGGGCGTTGCATTGCACTTGTGTTAGGACTTACGCAAGCATCATGATAGAAAGAGATTTGAATTGAGAACGCATATAATCAGATGAAAAGCCTGATTTGAGTTGATAAATAGTAGTGTGAGATTGAAAAGCTAAACGCTTGAGATGATGCCAAACGAGCATGGCGCAGGCGATATGATTACGCTGAATTCTGGATTTGCGACATTGACAAGCTTCAATCCCAGTCAGTTATTTGAGTTCACGGTGAAATCCCTCAATATTCCAACGAATGGAACACACAGCATGTAATTCAGGGTTGTAGTCTTGAGTTAAGTCGTTAGTCACGATATATTCTGTCCTGTTGGCGGAAACAGTAACCCAGAATAGTTTCACCTTTTTGTCCTTAGGGAAATTATGGATTAATCCCCGCAGCATATCTGAAACATGGTCTAATTTACTCTTGCCATCACCTTTGGGATCATAAACCCGATAGTCTACTACCCAAAATTCATGTAGCATTTATTAATTATTTATTTAAATTTATAAATCACCTATTCGGGCGAAGAAATATAATTTTAATTCATATCTTTTTTAAAGTGAACATGGCAAAGGATTAATATGTCATTGTTTATTTCAAAAAATGTGGATATTAAAGATTTAACAAAAATAATTAATCAGCATCAGTTATAGCAAGCAGGAATGAGTTATGAGAGTTAGCTCTTTAGAGACGCATTCTCATGATATTTTAGTTCTATAAAGGATTTAAGATTGCTAGATCAGGCTTTAAAACATGTCAAACCTGAGAAACATTTCTTTTGTATTTCCATATATTCGCTAATCTGCTACGGCTTAATTTAGTGACTTCTAAAAATTTTGTAGTGAATTTAAACAAAATTTAAATTTTGTTTAATGTTTTGTCCAATATGTTTAAAAATGTACGAGAATATATAAACAATTCTATATGGGTTAAAATCCAAAGATTTGCAAAATTTCTTCTATTTTTTAGAGAGAAATTTTAAATTTTGAAATCCTGAAACTTCTGATAATCCTATGATAGACACTGTAACTTCTCCTTTAACAGGAAAGGCGCTTCTTCAAAAAGCTAAAGAGCTAAATAACTTGCCCAAGCGTGAGCAAGCTAAAAAATGTGGGTATTTCACTCGCGGAAAAGACGGAGTAGATCGCGTCAATCTGACAGAGTTTTATGAAGCAGTACTTGCTGCTAGAGGATTTGCTATTAATCCTGAGCAGAATAAAGATGGTCGCGGTCGTGAACCTACATTTCGGGTGAGCGTTCATAAAAATGGGCAAATTGTGATCGGATCAACCTATACAAGATCGATGGGTTTAAATGAAGGTGACGAGTTTGAAATTAAGCTTGGTTATAAGCATATTCATCTAATCCAGTTGCAAAATGAGCAGTCGGAAGATAGTGAAAAGTAGATGAACATCTGCATTAAATCTCTGTTAAATAGGTTCAGGTTTGATAGTCTGAAAGCTTTTTTTTAATGACAGATTTAAGGCTTTAGCTGAGATAGATGATTTGATCGGTAATTTTGAGCGGGAAAATTAATACTACTTGGTGGGGGAGTGTTTGATTTTCTCGCTGTTTTTATACATTCTCAATTATTGATTTTATACATTCTGAATTTTTGACGTGAGTTTTGCCCCTTAGGTTCTCTTTTTTATGCAATTAATAGATACCCATGTGCATATCAATTTTAAAGACTTTCAATCAGATCTTGATGCAGTTCGCGATCGCTGGTTAAGTAACGGGGTTACTAAGCTTGTGCATTCTTGTGTTAGTCCCGATGAGTTTGAGCAAATTCAAGCGATCGCAAATCGATTCCCTGAAGTTAGTTTTGCGGTTGGTTTACATCCACTAGATCAAGATCTGAATACTACAGGATGGAATCCAGAAATAGGCGATCGCATTAAGTCTTTAGCGATCAGCGATCGCAGAGTAGTTGCGATCGGTGAAACTGGTTTAGATTTTTTTAAATCTGACCGCAAAACTGCTCAGATTGAAGCCTTTAAATCTCAACTCCGCACGGCGCGATCGCTATCATTGCCCGTGATTATTCACTCACGAGAAGCATCGTTAGCAACCCGTGAAGTCTTACAAGAAATCAATGCTGAGTCGCCTCACGAGCCAGTTCGTGGCGTGATGCATTGCTGGGCGGGTAATCCTGAAGAAACTCAATGGTTTGTTGATTTAGGGATGTATATCAGCTTTAGCGGCGTGGTCACGTTTAAAAATGCTCACGATTTGCATGAGTCAGCCAAAATTGTGCCTTGCGATCGCATTTTAGTCGAAACAGATTGTCCATTTCTCGCACCCGTCCCCAAGCGCGGCAAGCGTAACGAACCTGCCTATGTGCTACATGTGGCTGAAAGTGTGGCGAAGTTGCGCGATGTGGATCTAACGACGCTAGCAGCCCAAACTACCAGTAATGCTTGCACACTGTTTGCGCTTTCTTAATATTTGTTTAGCCCCAAAAAGCAGGTGGCGGCGCTTCGCGCCGCCACCTGCTTTTTGGGTTTGCGATTGTTGTAAAATTGTTTTATGCAAATATACCTAGATCATGGAGCTACTACCCCTGCACGACCAGAAGTCATCGAACTGATGACGGACGTAATGCGATCGCAATGGGGAAATCCCTCTAG
>CASBRC010000241.1 GCA_949128015.1 Synechococcales cyanobacterium PMM_0003 | reverse complement strand
GGCTGTTTGCTAATCTGAGTAACGATTTTCCTTTTTCCTTATTGCCAAAAGAAAGCAGCACTTTATATTTATTATTGTCTAATTCTTCTGAAACATCTTTGAGGCTTGTGAACTTCTTGCCATCAGGAAAATAAAGCTCTAATTTCTCTCCACTTAGATCGAAACGAATGCCTAATCTAGGACTAATCCAGTTATCAATTTGATCAATCACTTCTAACTCATTACCGATGCGCTGCCATCCTGTTAGATCGATGCGGCTAGGATCATAGAGATAGTATTCTTCCACTCCATAACGCTCATAAAATTTTAGCTTTTTAGCCATCTCGCTGGTTCTGTTTCCAGGTGAGAGGATCTCGAAGGCAACTTGAGGCGCAATACCTTCTTCAGTCCATTGCATATAGGAGCCACGTCGGATCTTTGGTCTACCGAATACCACCATGGCATCGGGTGCATTACGGATTGTGTTGTCACCTTCGACAGGATACCAAAGTAAATCACCTGCGACAAATACATCTGGGTCTTTTGCAAACAGATATTCTAGATTCTCTTTAATCATCACGATCCAATCAAATTGCTCAGTATTGTTGCTCATCGGCAGCCCGTCATCGTCAGGATAAGTGATTTTTTGAGAAGGTTGCATTTGTAAAATCATGGTGCGACCTCGAATCTGTTAGTTAGCTATCAGTATAATAGCCATTATATAGCTGTAGCCAAGTATGTTTGGATCTAAAAAAAGGAGAAGCGGCGCTCTGCGCCGCTTCTCCTTTTTGGTTTTTAGCATACAGACATACTTAGCTACATTATCAACTACATTATATTTATGAACCGAGAAGAAATCCGATCGCAAGAAATTACAAATTATCCAGTCGCAGGAGTTGACGAAGTTGGACGGGGAGCCTTATTTGGGGAAGTAGTGGCGGCGGCGGTAATTTTGCCGATTGATAGATTAGTAGATTTAGAAAATCTCGGCGTGACCGATAGCAAAAAGCTATCACCGCAACGTCGCGACAAGTTAGATTTGATCATTCGTGAAATTGCGATCGCTTGCGAGATTGGTACTGCATCAGTAATAGAAATTGATGAAATGAATATTCTCGCCGCGAGTTTGTTAGCAATGGAACGGGCGATCGCAAAACTACAGCCACAACCCAATCATTGTCTGATCGATGGCAATCAACTTTTAAGGTTTAAATTAATTGCGCCGATTCCCCAAACCACTGTCATCAAAGGTGACTCTTTATCAATATCAATTGCCGCAGCGAGTATCGTCGCCAAAGTATTTCGAGATCGCCAAATGATTGAACTTGCAGAAATCTATACAGGCTATGATATTGCCGCCAATAAGGGCTATGGTACGCTTAAACATAGAAATGCGATCGCGCAACTCGGCTATAGTAATCTCCATCGTAAAACGTTTAAGATTAAAGCAATAGATGAAACATGAGTAAATTTGAGATCCAAACTCCTCTTGGCTTTACGACTCGCACCTCTGAGGAATACTGGCAAAAGCTAATCATTAAACATCCAGATATAGTCGATTTAGAAGCAGAAATCAGACAAGCACTTGCAGATCCAGATGAAATTCGACGGAGTAGCCGTGATCCCAATATTTTGTTGTTTTACCTTATATTAAAGAAAAAACGCTGGGTCGTAGCAGTTGCTCGACGGCTAAATGGTGATGGGTTCCTGATTACAGCTTATCAAACTGATGCAATTAAAGAAGGAGAATCAATATGGCACAAGTAACTATTTACTATGAACCAGAAATGGAATTGCTAACTGTGTTTTGGCAATCTCCTCGCAAAAATCAAATTGCGACAGAACTAGGTGATGGAATAATTCTATTTAAAGACGAAAATACAGGTGAACCCATCGGCATGGAGCTTTTGTCTTATCTTCCTAGTGATAACCGATTCAATACTTTTAGCGTTGAAGTCGGTAAACTTGCCGAAGTAGCCTAAGTTGGCAAGCATAATTAAACCCGAAACCCAAAAATATGTGACGCACGCGCAGCGTGCGCCACATATTTTTGGGTTTTGTTTTTTCTAGCTGTGGGTGTAAACTACTCACTTCCAGTAAAAATAAAATTATGCGTTTAATCCATACTTCAGACTGGCATTTGGGCAGAAAGTTAAAAGGAGTCGATCGCACTCCTGAAATCGAACTCGCCCTAGCGGAAATCCTTGCCTATGCTCAAGAATTTGAGGTTGATGCAGTTCTTGTGGCGGGGGATATTTTTGATGTGCCAAATCCGACGACTGAGGCGGAACGGGTAGCTTATGATTTTTTCTACAAGCTCAATCAGTTAAGTATTCCCTCAGTTGCGATCGCAGGAAATCATGACTCAGCGACTCGCATCGATAGCCTCGCGCATTTACTGTCTCTCGCAGGCGTGAGGGCTTTAGGTAGACCGCGAATTGCAGAAGAAGGAGGCGTTGTGAATATCGATACTGCTAGTGGAAAGCTCTGTGTAGGTGCGATGCCTTTTGCGTCAGAGCGGCGATTATTAGCTGCCGAGGATATTTGGCATAAAGATGCTGTGGAACAACGTAGCGATTATAAAACTCTAGTTACTTATGTCTTGCAAGATCTGGCAACAGCATTTAGAAATGATGCAGTGAATGTGATGATGGCGCATATGACTGTTGATGGAGCGAAGTTTGCAGGATCAGAAGCAGCTTTTTATAGTGGTGGTGTCTATAGCCTGTCAGGGCAATCGATTCCTTCAGAATGTCAGTATATGGGATTGGGACATATCCATCGACCACAGCAGATTGCTAATGCTGCACCAACCTACTATTCTGGATCTTTGATTCAAGTGGATTTTGGGGAAGTGGGCGAAGAGAAAGGCTTTAATCTGATTGAAGTAGAAGTGGGACGACCTGCAAAAGTGCAATTTCAGCCGATTACTTGCCAGAAACCCCTTAAGCGCGTGGAGTGCCATATCGATCAACTGGATGAACAGTTAGAAGCTCATCGTGATTATGTTGGCTATCTTAAATTTGCGATCGCAGTCGATACGCCACCACTCGGACTCGCCGATCGCGTTCGCAAGGTCTGCCCTCAAGCGGTAATGGTAGAGCCAAAGTTAATAGTTAATGAAGTAGCGCCAGCCCCAGAAAAGCAAGATTGCGATCGCTTCGATCCGATCGCTGAGTTTCAAAAGTTTTATTGCGATCGGGAAAAGACTATATCGCCTGATGTGATGGTTGCATTCAAAGCTCTGTATACAGAGTTTAGCGATAAGTAAGACCAACCCAAAAGGCGGTGGCGCACGCGCAGCGTGCGCCACCGCTTTTTGGGTTTTATTTTTTATTCCGCTTATGAGTCTGAGATTGTCAGATCGTCTATAATCTCAATATCTATCCAAAAGTAATGCCATGAGAATCATTCAAACTAAAGGCATCATAAAAGCAGGCGTACTAGATATAGTGCTGCCTAAAGATCTTGGCAACGGAGAAGTTGATGTCATTTTCGTATCCAAAGAAGAACCTGATGACTTTGAAAATCGCCATCAAGCCATGCTTCAGCAAGGTTATGACACACCAGATAAAATTTTAGAACTCATCCATCAGATCAAGATTGAGATGCTTAAAGAAAAAGGTAGAGCTTAAAGATGGCATCCTTACGCCGTATTGATCAACAGCAAAATAATTCCATCTGAAGACATAGAGATATACCTCTCAGCAAAATATGGAGAAACAGAATGTTTTGTTTCTGGCAATAAAAAATTGCTTCAAGCGATCGCAGATTTTGAATGTCTAAATGCAGAGGGCTTTAT
>CASBRC010000240.1 GCA_949128015.1 Synechococcales cyanobacterium PMM_0003 | reverse complement strand
GCATTAAATAACCCCAGACCCAAAAAGGTGTGGCGCACGCGGAGCGTGCGCCACACCTTTTTGGGTTTGGGTTATTTAATGCGGCAAATCCCCAAATTAGACCAGTGATCCTAAAAGAAAATAGACGATATTGTTTGAATACTGCATGTATTGGCTAGAATCTACCTAGCGTTCAACAAGCGAGCCTGTGGTACAAATACTCGAAAATCCCTTACGGGTTGGTTTGCAGCAAGAAAGAACACCAGAACCATCGATCCTTGTGATCTTTGGGGCTTCAGGTGACTTGACCATCCGAAAGCTCGTTCCAGCAATCTACCATCTCAAACAGCAGCGTCGTCTGCCACCAGAACTCACAATTGTGGGTGTGGCGCGAAGACCTTGGAGTCATGATTACTTCCGTGAGCAGATGCGTGAAGGTGTAGAAAAATTCTCTGTGGGCATTGGTAGTGAAGCAGTTTGGCAAGATTTTGCTGAAGGCTTGTACTATCAATCTCTTGATATGGGCAATCTCGAAGACTATCACAAGCTTGATGAGTTTTTAAGTCAAATCGATAAAAAAAGAGGCACGCGTGGTAATCGAGTCTTTTATTTAGCAGTTTCGCCCAACTATTTTATCGATGCGATCGAAAAGTTAGGGCAAGCAGGCATGATTAAGAACGCCCAGAAAACTCGCTTGGTAATTGAAAAACCTTTCGGTCGTGATCTGTCATCAAGTCAAGACCTCAATCGAGTTGTGCAGAAAGCTTGTGATGAAAAACAGGTTTATCGCATTGACCATTATTTAGGTAAAGAAACTGTTCAGAACCTTTTGGTTTTGCGTTTTGCCAATGCCATCTTTGAGCCATTATGGAATCGCCAATTTATCGATCATATCCAAATCACGGTTGCAGAGACTGTTGGTGTTGAAGATCGGGCTGGTTATTATGAAAACTCTGGGGCGCTCAGAGATATGTTGCAAAATCACTTGATGCAACTATTTTGCCTGACAGCGATGGAACCACCTAACTCCATGGATGCGGACTCGCTGCGAAATGAAAAGGTAAAAGTGATACAGGCTACAAGACTCGCTGATACGCGCAACTTAGATCGCTCCTGTGTGCGCGCACAATATGGTGCGGGTTGGATGAAAGGAAAACAGGTAGAAGGTTATCGTAATGAACCAAACGTCAACCCTCAATCTATAGTACCGACCTATGTGGCGATGAAGTTTGAAGTTAACAATTGGCGTTGGCAAGGCGTTCCTTTTTACTTGAGAACTGCCAAGCGAATGCCAAAGAAAGTCAGTGAAATTGCAATCCAGTTTCGTGATGTGCCGTATTTACTTTTTCAGTCGGCAGCGAAACAGGTCTCGCCAAATGTCCTGACTCTCAGGATTCAACCCAATGAGGGTGTGGCCCTGAAATTTGAGGCGAAGATGCCCGGGGCTGATTTGCGATCGCGATCGGTAGATATGGACTTTGGCTATGGTAAAACCTTTGGGATCGAAGGCTCTGACGCTTATGATCGCTTGTTGTTAGACTGTATGCTGGGGGATCAGACCCTATTTACACGCGGTGACGAAGTGGAAGCTGCTTGGAAAGTAGTTACACCTGCACTTAGTGCTTGGGAAATGCCTAATGATCCTAGCGTCGTTCCACAATATGAGGCGGGAACTTGGGGGCCATCTGAAGCCGAACAACTGATCGAACGTGATGGGCGACAGTGGCGAAGACTATAAACCTTTTAAGTGAAGCTAGCGCAGCTAGCTTCACTTAAAAAAATGTAAACGGTGTTGATTTAGGGTTGATATATTTCCTATGAATACGCAAGCAACTTCTGTTGTATCTTTGCAAGCTCCCAAAGATGTCTCGGTATCTCAGGTCGAAGCTGAGCTAAGCAAAATCTGGCAGTCCTATGGTGAAAATTCTGCGGCTCGAGCGACTACTTTTAATCTATTGATATATGAACCAGAAACCATTGGGGCAGCCTCACGAATGGCTTCTGTAAATGCGATCGTTTCCCAAAGTCCCTGTCGAGTCGTAGATTTGGTGACTTTGAATGGAGAGGATCAAGGTATTTCCGCACAGGTGGCTGCTTACTGTCCAATTCAAAAAAGCCGTAGCTCTTTAGTTTGTGGTGAATACATCACCTTAACTGGTGCAAAATCTGCGTTTGATCGCGTGCATAGCATTCTCCCAGAGTTACTGATCCCCGACTTACCCACATTTCTTTGGTGGAAAGATAGCCCTGAACCGAATACGCGGATGTTTGAGAAGCTGGTTAAATTAAGCGATCGCTTAATTATAGACTCAGCCACATTTGCTGATTCTGAGGCAGATTTGCTCAAAGTTCAGGATATGATTCAATCATGCACCCAAATTGCTGACCTAAATTGGCAACGTCTTGGTCCTTGGCAAGAACTAACTGCCCAAGCCTTTGATCAACCCGATCGTCGTACTGCTGTTTGGGAGATCGATGGAATTACGATCGACTACGAACGCGGTAACAGCACTCAGGCGCTAATGTTTCTCGGCTGGATCGCTAGTCGTCTCGAATGGAAACCAATTGAGCGCAATCTTGAAGGTGGTGATTACGATATTCAACATATTATTTTTGAAGGTCGCAATAATATCAAAATTAAGGCTGAACTAGCCGCGATCCCTCTTGGTGATGTGGGTGAAGTGATTGGCGACCTGATCGGTTTGCGTTTAACTGCTTCTAACCAAAATATGGATGCTTGTAACGTATTCTGCTCAGAGTCTACGGGCTGTATGCGGATGGAGGCTGGTGGTGGAGCGCAAAACTATCGTGTGCATCAAGTATCACCTTTGTCTGATCAAAGTGCTGACACACTTCTTGGGCAACAGTTACAGCGTTGGGGACGAGAGGTTCTCTACGAAGAAAGCCTTGCACTCGCAACAAAAATCCTAGCACTATAAAAGAGGCTCGCATCAGCGAGCTTTTTTATAGCTGTCGCCAAATCAAAACCCAAAAGAGAGAGGCGACAGCTATATTAAAATTCTTCGATTTCTAATTGTCCGACAATAAAAGCGACACAGCCAAAGGCACAGGTAATCGGTAACGGATTTCTCAGGATAAAACTAAATATTGATGCTAGACAGGAAATTGCGATCGCAGCAAATGTCCAAGACTTTTCATCATCACTCATGCCTTTAGCATTTTTAATCTTCCGAAGTGTAGTGTCTGGGATCGGCAATGGCATTACGGAGCTAGGCGGAAACGCCCAATAATTACAGCAACGCTCAATAAATAGATCAGTCCAACCATTTTCCTGACACCATTCATCGATCCATTCATCCCGAAAACGTTTCATATGACCAATTCATCAATATTGCTTTAAGAAAAGAACATGAGTAATATTCAAATACTATTCGTGTTTCTTTTACTTAGGTTAACAGGATGATCCCCGAATTAGTTCATACATTACAAAAACTTAAAGTATAGCTGTCGCCACTTGCATCAAGACAAACCAAAACCCAAAAAGTAGAGGCGACGCTCCGCGCCGCCTCTACTTTTTGGGTTTTACTGTTTTGCTTCAACATTTACAAATGAGTTGTCGCACATGTCAAAAGACGTGGTTTTCCCAGATGCCAAAGATGAAGTTAAATACCTTTGATAAATTTTGCCTTGACTATTGCGGCGGTTGACTTGCACATCTCTTACTTGCCTACCAGTAGAATTTGTAGCTGTATAAGTTACACATTTCGGACGCTTTGATTGTTTGGTTGAGATCGGCAAATATACTTTTGCAGCCTGAGCTTGGGCAACAAGTTGAATTTGAGCCGTATTTACTGCTGCATTTAGAAATAAATCGAGCATTATTTTTAGAATATCGTGAGTTAATTAATAGATATCCCCCTCTAAAAATTAATTTTACCTTCATTTTGATAACAAATATCTATGTAAGTGTTATTTACACAGATATTTTCAGTAATTAAAGAGAAAAAGCTATGTATTACATAGCCTTTTCTCTTATAGATGTTTATTATTTAATTGAAACTTCTGTGTGGGCTTCTGCGATCGCATCAATTTTTGGTGGACTAGCTACGCCACGAATTGTGTCAAAAGTACCTTTGATAAAACCTGCGATCGGTACAGCAACTAGTAATCCTAAAACTCCATTTAGCTTAAAGCCAATATCAAGAGAAATTAGCATCCAGACAGGATTTAGCCCTGTTAGCTGACCGACAATGCGCGGACCAAGTATATTCTCTACAATTTGAATCACGGCAACTGCTGTCAATAAAACTTTGACTCCAAGCCAAAAATTTTGTAAGGCGATTAGCAGGCTAATCGTGATAATTGAACTAGAACCTCCGAGGGGAATTAAGCTAGCAATCCCGATTCCAACTCCAAAAAGCTGGGCAAAAGGTACACCCAAAATCAACATAGCAGTAGTCTGGGACACTCCGAGGATGGTCGCTAAGGTCACCTGTCCGACGATAAAGCGCTCAAAGTTACGGGGTAGTAAATTGCGAACTTGATCATTCCATTTTTGCGGTAGCCAACTTAGCAATCCATTCCATAGAAATGCCCCCCGTAGAACCAGAAAAATTGAAAATATCAAGGTCAAGAAGATATTCACAATACTGCCGATCGCACCAAAGACAATACTAAAAAGTTGACTGGTTAGCGATCGCAAAACGCCCGTTAATTTTTCAATTAATTGATTGAAAGTACTGCTGATATCGATCGGTAATTGCTGGGCAAGCGCCCAAGTTTCAAGAGTTTGTAATTGTTGTTGCCCTGACTTAATCCAATCTGGCAGACGCACGAGCAGTTCATTAGCCTGTGCCAAAATCAACGGCACAAGAAATATGGCTAATGTGCCCAATAGCATGAAAAATATAAGAATTACCAATCCTGCGGCAATTCCACGATGTACCTTCAGCTTGATCAGAAAGCGGATCGGATAATCTAGCAAGAACGAAATAACTGTCGCTGTAATGAGAATACTAACTAATGGTTGCAATTCTCGACCAAGCAGTAGCAATAACCACCCATTAAGGAAGATTAATGGGAAAGTCAAGCCCAGTGAAAACCAACGAGGCAACTTATTAAGGGTCTCAATCATACGAAACAATAATGACGCGCAAGGTATCTATCTATGAAGTGTAAGTTAAAACACAACAGCAATCTTCATTATGAACACAATCTTAGGGTTTGTAGCGCTCAAAGCCAGTTTTTATATCAAAGGTAATACTTCTTGTTTTTTAGATTTAGCCTAAATATGCTTGGCGGACTCTTTCGTCCATCAACAAGTCTGATGCTTGCCCCTCAATTGCGATCGCACCTGACTCCATCACATATCCGCGATTAGCATGCTTCAAAGCTAAGGTTGCATTTTGCTCAACCAATAAAATCGTTACGCCAGATTGATTTAGGCTAACAATGGTTTTGAATATTTCGCGGACAATTTGTGGCGCTAAGCCTAAGCTTGGTTCGTCGAGCAATAACAGTCGAGGACGGCTCATAACTGCTCTTGCGATCGCAAGCATTTGTTGTTCACCACCGCTAAGCGTCCCAGCTAACTGATCGCGGCGTTCACCAAGCCTCGGAAATATCTGAAATTGTTTTTCGATGTCAGCTTTTATTGCCCAGCGATCGCTGCGTAAAAAAGCACCTAATTCTAAATTATCTAATACCGTTTGTCTGGCTAATACCCTTCGCCCTTCTGGACTATGGGCGATACCCGATTGCACAATTTGGTCTGGTCTTAAACTTGTAACATTTTTACCATTGTAAATAATTTGTCCCGACCGAGGCGAAACAAGGCGAGAAATAGTCCGTAAAGTTGTAGTTTTACCAGCCCCGTTTGCACCGATCAAAGTCACGATTTCCCCTTCATTAACGTATAGGCTCACATCCAGCAACGCCTGAATTCCGCCATAGTTAACACTTAGATTATTAATTTCTAACATTGAATCATTTTATCTTGACATATAAAATTATCACTCTAAAAATGAGACTTAGACATTTAGATCGATTAATCTCATGACTTTGTTAATAGCTCAATTGGAAGATCCTTATCAATTTCAATCACGGTGATTATTGCGTTTTCCACTACAGTATTTCCCATAATTGTGTTATGCATTGCTTCAAACTTTGACTCCACTTCAATGATGTCTTCGTAGTGAAGAATTACATGATAAGAATTTTCAATAACTTCTCCTGTTTCTGATTTTTTTATCTCATCCCAACCGATATTTTGCTGTTGATCTTCGGCAATCTGGCGATAGTCTGCTGCTAACTTTTCAAGAGCATTAGCGATCGCATGTTCTCTTGTCTGACCGTAGCAACGGATGTCATTATTGGATAAGTTTGTGAGCGAGTTTGACAATTGGCAAATGTATTGCCCATTATCTTGCTGTTGTACTGTAATCGAAATATTTTCAGTGGT
>CASBRC010000239.1 GCA_949128015.1 Synechococcales cyanobacterium PMM_0003 | reverse complement strand
CGCCTCGACAGGTTGGACAGCCTATCCGCCTTTGAGCATTTTGACCAATGAACACCTCGGTCAAGCCGTTTGGATTCTCAGCATTTTGCTAGTGGGAACCTCATCGATTTTGGCGGCGGTTAACTTCCTCGTCACGATCTGGGCGATGCGGATGCCAGAAATGGATCTATTCAGCATGCCTCTATTTTGCTGGGCGATGATGGCAACCTCAGTGCTAGTACTTTTGGCAACGCCTGTACTCGCAGGTGCGATGGTTTTACTAGGATTTGATTTACTAATCGGCACAAACTTTTTTAATCCGACGGGCGGCGGCGATCCAGTTGTATATCAACACTTATTCTGGTTCTATTCGCATCCTGCCGTATATGTGATGGTATTGCCAGTATTCGGGATTATTTCTGAAGTTTTGCCTCCCCACAGCCGCAAGCCAATTTTTGGTTATAAAGCGATCGCATATTCCAGCATGATGATTTGTGCATTAGGTTTATTTGTATGGGCGCACCATATGTTTACCAGTGGCACACCTGACTGGTTGCGCGTCTTCTTTATGGTGGCGACTTTGCTCGTTGCAGTGCCAACGGGGATCAAGGTATTTAGTTGGGTTGCCACGCTCTGGGGTGGTAAATTGCGCTTAGAAAGTCCTTTACTATTTGCGATCGGCTTCATCTCCACATTTTTAATTGGCGGATTGAGTGGCGTAATGCTTGGCTCAGCTCCGATTGACATTCATGTTCACGATACTTATTTTGTCGTGGCTCACTTCCACTACGTTCTTTTCGGTGGCAGTGTATTTGGCATTTATGCGGGGCTGTACCATTGGTTCCCGAAAATGACTGGTCGGATGCTGAATGAATTCTGGGGTAAAGTGCATTTTGTACTGACCTTTATTGGCATGCATTTAACCTTTGGCCCCATGCATATTCTTGGTTTACAAGGTATGCCGCGTCGTGTTGCTCAGTACGATCCCCAATTTGCGCCGATTAATGTGATCTGCACTGTTGGCGCATTCATTCTGGCGATTTCCACAGTTCCTTTTATAATCAACGCCGTTTACAGTTGGTTTAAAGGTGAACAAGCTCCTGACAATCCTTGGGACGCTCTGACCCTAGAATGGACAACCTCTTCACCACCAATTCCTCATAACTGGGTTGGAGAACCTGTCCTATTAAATGGTCCCTATGACTACGGCGAAGAATATAAAGAAGCTCGTAAAGAAGCTGCGATCGCAGCTTCTCAATCCGCAGTTTAAAACTAATAAGAGAGATGCGCAGCCTCTCTCTTTCCTACTACAAGGGTTAAGCCCCTTATGTGCAATCCTATTCATTTATCCAAACATTGACCTATGCAAGGATCGATCGCTCCAGTTACTAACGCTAATGATGCAGCCATTGTTGATCATGCTGTTGAAGTAGGGCATGCTGAACATCCCGATTTAAGAATTTTTGGCTTGATCGTCTTTCTTGTTTCTGAAGGAATGCTCTTTTTCGGTCTATTTGCTGCCTACCTAACCTTTCGCTCAGTCGCCACATCTTGGCCGCCTGAAGGCACGCCCGAACTCGAACTTTTATTACCAGCAATCAACACGATTATTCTGGTATCGAGTAGTTTTGTGATTCATCAAGCCGATCATGCGATTAAAGAAAATAAAGTTAAGGCTGCTCAGCTATGGTTTCTTGCCACATTTATCATGGGCGCAATATTCATAGCTGGACAAATCTATGAATACCAGCATCTAGAATTTGGGCTGACCACTAATCTTTTTGCTAGTACTTTTTATGTATTAACGGGTTTTCACGGATTGCATGTAATTATCGGGCTGACACTGATTGCTTCAGTATTAGTGCGATCGCTAAAAACAGGACATTACAGTAGCACCAGTCACTTTGGTATCGAAGCAGCCTCTGTGTATTGGCACTTTGTCGATATAGTTTGGATTGTCTTGTTTTTACTCCTCTATATTCTTTAATCTCCTATAACAACAGCTCAAAACCCCAAAAACAGAAAAGCGGCGCGAAGCGCCGCTTTTCTGTTTTTGGGGTTCAGCTAGAAAAGCTTTCTGGCTCTTCAGGTAAATTAATCCATTCTGTATCTTCTAGCCCATTAATTTGGCGATAAAACTTTTGTAAATAACTGAGATCGCTAGCAAATAGATTTTCGATTACTATCGAACTAACTTCTTCTAGTCCTCCTAACTTTGTAATTACTCTAGATAAAATAATTACAGTTGCATAGGCAGGATTACTCTTGACACGAGGATCGCGCATTGGTGTAATCTCATCAATCGCTCTTGATAGTCTCATCACACCCTTCCGATGTAAATTCCCATCACTATCAACATAGCCTTTAGGTAATGTAAATTCAAACTCTGTTTGAATCATAAATATTTAGTTAACCAGTTAGTTAATCCGTAAAAAATCTCTAACGCTTAACTCTACCTCAGTGATCGAGAATTCGCTACTATCAGCTTTAAAATCAGAAACTTTATAACGTACTGGCCATGCCCCATTAAATCGAAATCTTGCTTTTTCAGTAGCAGACTGATCATAAATAGTGATATCCCCATCGCGGAATTGTTCCGCCCATTTGCCATCTTCTACTGCTT
The DNA here is from genome assembly GCA_949128015.1 of Synechococcales cyanobacterium PMM_0003. Classification (GTDB taxonomy): domain Bacteria; phylum Cyanobacteriota; class Cyanobacteriia; order Pseudanabaenales; family Pseudanabaenaceae; genus Pseudanabaena. The sequence continues at coordinate 2,734 of CASBRC010000239.1, read as the reverse complement.
TGAACCAATTCCACATAGTCATGGAAATATTAAGCCCTTGCTTGAGAATAATATTATCGCTCTTCACATTGCCAGGTAATTTAGTTCGGACAACCCGTCCTTTAGTCGAACCATTCTTACCCCATATTTGCGGAGTTACTTCGACAATTTCAATTTCTTCTTGGCTGCGCGATAGCCCACTACATTCCATAAAGTAGCCATCAATTTTTTCTAGACTACCCTGCAAAGTAATTTCTATATAAAATCGAGAACTACCTAAAAATTCAATTTGTGGTTCGTCAGTCATAAAATCACCCGCATTAAATTAAGTATAAGTGGTGCTTTGCACCACTCATATTAGTTTTTTAAGTTCGCTCATATAGGGAAAATGTTATGACAACTGCGATCGCCCAAATTAACATCCCCTTTGAACTACTAGCCGAAGCCGTCACCACCCTCAATACTGAACATAAAGTCAAATTATGGAAACTACTAGGTCAAGAAGTCGCTGAGTCCCAAAGAATTACGATGATGTTGATTATTGATGCAAACATCCTACAGCAAATCCCGAACAAACCAAACCAAGATTTTTTGTAAAAGCCCCGCGAAGCGGGGCTTTTACAAAAAATCTAGTGGTGGGTTTGTTCGGGATTTGCTGTAATTGCCGAATTACTCCGTCAGCGCGGACGGGAACTATTGCGTAACCAACAACTGAGCATATACGCAGCCAATAAGGTTTTAGGTGACGCGAGCGAGAATAATGAATCCTGCCGTGATCCCAATTAGATTTGGCATCCATGCGGCTGCGATCGGCGAGAGGAATTCTACTTGACCGAGAGCGCCACAAATAAACAGCAGTAAATAATAGCCAAAAATAATTAACACACTCAATCCAAACCCGATCGCAGCGCCAGTACGTTGAGGACGCATCCCTAGAGATGCACCAACGATCGCAAAAACTACACAGATAAATGGCAGCGCATATTTTTGTTCAAGTCTGACTTCTAGTTTACGAACTTCTTTGGTATTGCCAGACTGTTTGAGTAAGTCAATATTGCGACGGATATCGGCAATATTCATTTCTTCAGCACTACGTTGCTCTTGAGCTAAGTCAAGGGGAGCGCGAGGCAATTGTAAATTTTGATCGTCAAAGCGGAGAATGCTACGGTAATTGCCATCTGGCCCAATTAGATAGGTTGTCCCTTTACTAAACCTCCAGACACTTTGCTCAGGAATCCACACAGCAGACTCGGCTGCTAAAATTTGTTGAAGTTGTCCTTGTGAAAAGTCTAAAACCGTTAAGCCGCGCATTTCTTTACCATCAAAGCTCCGTGCATAAAAACTACGCACTAAGCCTTGTTTCGATGTGCCATTTTCTTGCGGCACTTCCCCATATTGCTGATAAAAAATATCTTGGCTTTTAAATTGCAGATTTTCTTGCTTTAAAGCTGCCCGTAAAGTACTGCGAGATTGCCAGTTTGCCGCAGGGACGATCGCTTCATTAAATACATAGGTCATGCCCGTGACAAATAGGCTCAGCACCAATGCAGGTAAAACTAATCGGTAAGCACTAACGCCACAACTGCGTAAAGCTGTCGTCTCACCATCGCCTGACATCCGACTGTAGGAGAGCAATGTCGCGAGTAGCATCGACATTGGAAACGAATACACCATGAATCCAGGAATCTGGTAGCCAAAAATCTGAAGTGCTGTTAAAACGCTTAACCCTGCATCAGTAATCAGGCGAATTAGTTCAAACAGGGAACCGATCGCTAAAATCACAGAGGAAAATGCGCCCACCCCAAACAAAAATGGGACTAACATCTGTGTGACTAAATAGCGATCCATGATCGATAGTCTCGGTAGCCATCCTAGAGACACGTTTGTAGATTTTTTCCTTGGGTGAGTAGTTTGTAAGGTTGCCATTTCCTTTATCGAGATTACAGGTTTTTGGAGCGATTGTATTTTTTAATGTATATAGGGTTGGAAAAATACCATCAGAAATGAAATTTTTCGCCCAAATAATATTTGCGGACATCAGGATCGTCGGCTAATGTTCGGCTAGAACCCTCAGCAAAAACTTCCCCTTCACGCATGATATAAGCACGATCAGTAATTGCTAAGGTTTCGCGAACATTATGGTCGGTGATCAATACGCCCATATTGCGATCGCGAAGGTTGCTGATAATCGACTGAATTTCGCCAACTGCGATCGGATCGATACCCGCAAAAGGTTCGTCTAGCAAAATAAACTTAGGTCCCTCCTCCCCAACTGCCAAGGCTCTAGCGATTTCAGTCCGACGACGTTCTCCCCCCGACACTTGGATTCCCATCGTATCAGCAATTTTGGTCAGTCGAAATTCTTCTAACAAAGTCCGAAGGCGATGAATTTGCTTTTGCTTCGGTACATTAGTTTGTTGCATCACCAATAGCAAATTATCGCGTACCGATAGCTGACGAAAAATCGTGGCTTCCTGCGCCAGATATGCCATGCCCATCCGCGCTCGTTTATGAATTGGCAGACTAGTAATGTCTTGTTTGTCCAGCCAGACACTACCACTATCAGGCTGAATTAATCCTGTAGCCATATAAAAGGAGGTAGTCTTACCAGCACCATTTGGTCCTAGCAGTCCGACAATTTCCCCTTGCTTGACAGTAAGGCTTACTTGCTGAACAACTTGTCTGCCACTGTAGTTTTTACTAACGTTGTCGAGGGAGATTTGCATTACTCAATTTATTTGGAAATTTGTAAATG
>CASBRC010000238.1 GCA_949128015.1 Synechococcales cyanobacterium PMM_0003 | reverse complement strand
TAAGTAATCAGATTTTTAATTTGATATATCGCTCTGATTTTGATATAAAGATTAACGATTAAGGGTGCGACGATTAAAGCTACTTAGGTAAAACCAACGATGACTGAATATCCTAAAGCTTCCTATGTGGGTAAGTACGTCGATGATTCGTTTAAACTTGCCAAATTTCTTAGAGTATTACGCAAGCGTTGGATCGTCATCGTCGCTGTCTCGGTTACTGTGTTTGCTGGGAACACTTACTATATATTTACCAGAACGCCACAATATCGTTCCAGTGCTTCCTTGCTGGTCAACTCGACGATCGCTGTATCGGATATTCAGCTTCCAGGTATATCTACTAGCTCGGCAGTTAATTTGGGTACAGAAATCGCGATTTTGAAGAGCCGCCCTTTAATTGAAATCGCTGTCGCCAAGATGCAGCAATCCTCTTCTGCGATCGCTAATAAAGATATCGATGCCTTGACGATCATAAACGGATTAGATATTCGACCTGAAAAAGATGCAATGATCTTGCGGCTTACTTATACAGACACTAACCCTAAACGAGCGCGTGAAGTCCTAAAAGCGTTATCCCAAACCTATGTTGAATACAGTCTAAAAGATCGCCGTACTAAGTCCAGTACTGCGATTAAATTTATTCAAGACAAGCTGCCACAGGTTAAGAAACAACTCGATAAGTCGGCTCTAGCAGTTACCCAATTCCGTAAGTCCTACAATATTGTCGATCCTGATACCTATGCTGCATCTGTATATAAAATGCGGGAGGCTCTAGAAAATCAAGCTCAAGATTTACAGATCAAAATGGCTCAAGTCCAACAGCAATATGACGTTCTCAGCCGTCAAGTGGGCAAAACTCCAGAAACTGCGATCGGCGGTGCGATTCTACAGCAAGATGTCACTTATCAGTCTTTGGTTAAGCAGTTCCAAGAAGTTGAGACTAACTACTTCTTAGAGCGCACTCGATTTCGAGCAGATCATCCTAGTGTGCTCGCACTGAAAGATCGTCGTGACGAACTTTATCGGTTATTAGAAACTCGTGCTCAGTCAGTAGTTGGAGTTAGAGGTGTTACTGCTATTACCAATGAGCCTAATAGCGCGATTCAACAAAACCTTGCCTCTCAGTTGTTTGATGCCCAAACAACCCTTGCTGTGAGCCAAGCTCAGCTAGAAAGTATTAGAAATGCCCAGTCTGAGGTTGCTAGCGCTTTTTCTAAGATTCCCCAGATTCAACAAAAATATGTGGAAATCCAAAGGCAACTTGCTCTTGACACCTCTACTTACGAAAAGTTAACTGAAAAACTAGAAGAATTAAGAATTGCCGAGGCGCAAGAGGTTTCATCATGGAAAGAATTAGAACCGCCTCTTCTTCCTGTCAGACCATCTTCTCCAGATATTGAGAGAAGTCTGGTTACTGGTGCGATTGCGGCTTTGGGACTAGGGATCTTATTTGCTCTACTTTTAAATCGTTTAGATCAACGCATTCGAGAAGTAGAAGAAGTAAGAGAGATGATCGATATTCCCTTACTTGCTTCGATTCCGATGACTGAAGTAGCTTCTTTATCAGCAGTAATCAATCAAATTATATCGCCATCTAGTAGTTATTATGCTTTTAAAGAGGCTCTAGGTTCTCTGGCTTTAAATTTACGTTACTTAGGCACAGACAATATGATGAAAGTAATTGCTTTCACTTCGTCTGTACCTTCAGAAGGTAAGAGTACATTAACTTACAATCTTGCCACCATTCTATCGACTCTGGGATATAGAGTTCTCTTAGTAGATGCAGATATGCGAAAGCCAACCATTCATAAATTAGCTGGGCTTAGTAATAAATTTGGCTTGTCTACGGCTCTGGCGACACCCAATCCTTGGCAAGATCTGATTCAAGCTGGAGATGATCTTGACAATTTACATATTTTAACATCAGGTTCTCTTCCTCCCAATCCGATGTTATTACTAGAGTCTAATAAGATGGCAGCGCTTATTCAAGAATGGCGTAAAGAGTATGACTATGTATTAGTGGATACCCCCCCTATAATTGGCATAACTGACGCTCAGTGTTTAACATCTAAAGTCGATACATTCATATTGGTAGCAGCAATTAATCGATCAACAAGAAGTGGAATTTCCCGTGCTTTAGAGATTTTGTCAACCGCAAAGGCTAATGTCTCTGGTTTGTTGATTAATATGATTGGCTCCTCTGATAGTGATAATCACTATGGATACTATAATCGTTACTATCTAGATCCATCAGAAGTTGACGAAGACGAAACTGACGAAGAGAAAACTGACGAAGAAGTCGAAGTACAAAGAACTTCCAAATAAGTAGATGGGCAAAAGAAACCTTAAAGCCAAAAAAGCTGTAGCGCACGCTGCGCGTGCGCTACAGCTTTTTGGGCTTTGGGTTTAATTATGCTTGACTACTTAAGTCAAAAAAATGGGTGCGAAAATAGATCCATTAGGCAACGTTTTTATAGTTCAACCCATTGTCTCTCTAGTTCAGACTCAGTATCAGCAATGATTTATAATGTCCTATGCGGAACCAGTGCCAGTTAGTCTATAAAAGCTATAAAAATATGCTTCGCATATTTTTATAGCTTTTATAGACATAGCTTTGCGATGTAGCTTTGCGATTTATCTTAGATTTAATTTTTTGTGAGGTGTTTGAGTGAGGAGTTTGTTTGCCACAATCTTAGCGATTAGTACTAGTACAGCAGGGTTACCTGCGATCGCAAATTCTATTAGTAATGTAACAAGTAGTAGCTCAAAACTGAGCGCTATCCCTACTGCACAAAAAGAAAATCTTCAGATTTATGGCTCTAATCAATTTGCCCAACGTTCGCTTAATCTTGCCAAGCAGATTCCCACAGATGCGATCGGTTTGCTGATGGTTGATGCGGATGCACTGTCTTGGCAAGCAGTAGAGGGTTTTCAGACTACAAATCCAATTTCGACGATTGACAAATTCCTGACCTTGTTTGATCTGTTTCCGCAAGTCTCGATTGTCAAGGACATTCAACCTTGGTTAGGTAAGGAAGTAGCGCTCATCTTCTTTGTTCATCCAGAAAAAAGAGGCGAGTTCACATTTGCGGCTATGTCTCCAGTCGCTGATAGTCAGAAATTCGAGCTTTTTCTTAAGAGATTAAAAAGTCTCGACTTGCCAAAGCCGACAGAAACTCTCTATCAAAATGTAAAAATTCTGGAGTGGCAATTAGAAGAAGAAACTGTCGGAGACAAGAAGCCAGTTCTTTCTCAGAAACCCCACTCAAAAAATTTACTGCAATCTTCACTTCGTACTAAGCAAGATAATTCTTCAAATGAGAATGATCAAGAAGAAAACTCTGACGAAAGTGACCCAATTGTACCGAGCTTTCCTGACTTCAGCATTAAGCGATTTGCGATCGCAACCTTGCCGAGTGGAGTTGCGGTCATCGCAACCGATCGCCAAGCCATCCAGAAAATGATTGACATATCTGTTGAGAATCCAGAACTAAAGGCTCCATCTCTAGCTGAAAATCCACTATTTTTGCGATCGCTAAATAATCCCTTGTGGAATAAATCGCTGCTGGCGGGTTATGGTGATTTTAAAGCTCTAGGGCAAATCTCGGAACTATTGGCGGCAGACTTACCTGAAACTTCCGAAATCCCAGGATTTAGTCGTGAAGAATATATTCAAGGTTTAAAATATGAATTGGCACAGTACAGCAGCTTCGATTTGTTTACATGGGTCACACCTAAAGGTATACGCAGTCAGAGTAATAGTTATTTCTCAGAAGTGCGATCGCCTTTGGTAAAAGATCCAGAAAATCGCGATCGCCTACTGTCATATCTACCCTCAAACATCTATGGATCGATCAACAGTCGCAATCTCAATCGTCAGTGGCAATGGCTTGTTGAAGAGTCAAAACTCCAACCAACTTACAAGATCTTTGTTGAGGGCGTGCGAATGCTTCCTGCTTTGCTTGTTGGCACTAGATTAGATCTCGACATTGAGAAAGATATTATCTCTTGGATGGATGGCGAATATGCAGTTGTCGTATTTCCCAGCGATCGCTCTCCATTTAAAGAGATCGGTATCGATCTAACGATGGGAATGTTAATCCGTACCTCGAAACCTGAAATGGCTAAGGCGACTCTTGAGAAGTTGACTAAACTTGTTAGCCAAGTGGGTAAAGATTTTCTCCAATTAAAAAAGCGTCAGGTCGGAACGACAGTACTAACTAGTTTTGAGTTTCCTGATGACCGTGAACAGGGTAAAAC
>CASBRC010000237.1 GCA_949128015.1 Synechococcales cyanobacterium PMM_0003 | reverse complement strand
GTGTCTTCTAGCTTCAAAGCCTCTGAAACCCTTTTAGGGATTGAAACGTTTCGGGCTATCCCTCGTCACCAGTGGCTTAAGGAGCTTCAAAGCCTCTGAAACCCTTTTAGGGATTGAAACGTCGAGATTTCCACATTTCCTGAATAGCCGTGATATGCTTCAAAGCCTCTGAAACCCTTTTAGGGATTGAAACATTCTTTATAAAAATGAGTTGAACCAAAAAATAGGTTTTAAAAGAGAAAGAGTCGCAAAGCGACTCTTTCTCTTTTAGTTTAAACGTGATTGCTCTAGCTCAGAACGTAAACTTGCAAGTTGTTGTGTAAGTTCTCGAATCTCATCGCGCATACTTGCCTTTACAGTATTATCAACTGTTGCAGTCGAGCTTTCAGTTGCATTGTCATCAACAGTCTTAGCAGTAGTAGTTACAGTAGTTAAACCTGTCGATTCAGAACTATTAGTAGACGTACCACTTACCTGTTGGGAGATGAATTTATCAACATAGCTACGAGCCTCTGCCTCAGTAGTTACACCCTTTTCTGCGAGTTCTTGAGTGATTTCGTCAAAGCTGCGTCCCAATCTTTTGAGGTTTTCTTCGCGCTTGCTGGGATCTTGGATTACCTCAATTAATGATGATGTTGCACCGAGAGTGACGTAGTAGCCTCTTTGAAAGAGCTTCTCTAAATCGATGGTATCCATAAAATTCCTGTGAATGTGTAGTTTTGTAATCTATTCTAGCCGATCTGTTTTTAAGCTTTAAATACTTCTAAAATTATTGGACATTACGCTCTAGACAAAACCAGATAATATTTTAAAAGCCTTGCTTTGTAAGGCTTTTAAAATATTATCTTTGTAAATATCATGAATGCAACGACACAGTTAAATCCGCTATTAGAAGAAAAAGTTATTTTAGTAGATGCAAGCGATCGCGAAATTGGGATCGCTGAAAAAATGCAAGCACACCGTGAAGGCTTATTACATCGAGCCTTTTCGATCTTTATATTGAACTCACAGGGACAGCTTTTATTGCAAAAACGAGCCAAACATAAATATCATTCGGGTGGACTCTGGACAAATACTTGCTGTAGTCATCCACGCCATGAGGAGCCAACTTTGCTCGCGGCCCATCGCCGACTCCAAGAAGAAATGGGCTTTGATTGTGAATTGCAAGAGTTATTTAGTTTTGTCTATCAGGCTCAGTTAGACAATGATTTAACTGAGTATGAATTTGATCATGTGTTTGTAGGATATTGCGATCGCAAGCCAGTTCTAAATCCTGAAGAAGCAGAAGATTGGAAATGGATAGATTTAAAAACTTTACAAGCCGATATTCAGCAATATCCTGAATCTTATACCTATTGGTTACGCGATTGCTGCGATCGCTTTATTACTGAATTAAAATCATGATGTATGGCGGTTTTCAGGTCAGCATAGGCTGATCTGAAAACCGTAGAATAAAAAGAAACAATGGTTTTGCATTTTTCATTTTTGCTTATAAGCAAAAATGAAAAACGCTATATGAATCTTTGCGTTATAGATCATGATTTTGCCTACCAAAACAGAAAAACATGGAAACTTATTCAGAAGAACAAGTCGATCAGATTCTTCGCTATGCTCTCGCCAAAAGAACTAATGGTCAAAACCTCACAAAACAGCAAGTCTATGAGATCGCCTCAGATATGGGTATTAGCGAAGCTGAGTTTTTAGCATCGGTACAAGAATGGCAGTCTAATCAAGCTGTTTGCAAAGAGCAGGTAGAATTTGATAAATACAAAAAGAAATCTTTTCAAGCTAACTTATTGAAATATGCGATCGTTAATGCTTTTTTAGTTGCTTTTAACTTGTCTACCTCTAGTCAGATTGGCTGGGCAGTATATCCCCTTTTGTTTTGGGGATTAGGAGTATCTCTGGACGCATGGGTGACATATCAGCCAGGAAGTGAAGAATACGAAAAACAATTTCAAAAATGGCTACGCAAACAAAAGCGCAATCAGCTTACTGCTCAAATTACAGGCAAGCTAACCACTAGCCTCGAAGAATGGCTCAAATAAATAAAAGGCTGTGCAAAGCACAGCCTTTTATTTATTTTTAGAATGCGGATGAAAAGACTCGAACTTTCACATCAAAGATACTAGAACCTAAATCTAGCGCGTCTACCAATTCCGCCACATCCGCATGGGTAAGGTGTTTTTTGCACCGAATAAAATAATACAGCACTCTTGGTAAATTACAAAACAAAATTTTAAAATTGATGATAAGTAGGTGGACGAAATAAAAAAACCAAAAAGCTATGGTATGCGCTGCGCGTGCGCCACCGCTTTTTGAGTGAATTTTATAAAAAATTTAAGTTTCGGTTCATCGCCAAACACTATAATCTGTAACTTCCGCTCTGAGTCAGAAACCATCTTGAGCATGCTTGTCTAGTGCATATCCATAAGCCTCAAAAAATAGATCTAGAGCAAATTTATCCCTGTCCTTGCCCTCGCAAACGCGGAAAGCTAAAACCGATCGCATTGACTGATGCTTTTGGTTGCGATCGCTGCTCTTTGTTATTTCAGCTTGAAAATGATGGCTACAGTCTAGTGCAATTAGGTGGGATTGACTCCCAACGACATGCATGGCAATGGACTGGGCAATGGCAGACAATTCGCGATCGCAGTCAACAAGCTTGGCTAGAAACAATCTTGATGTACATGGCTTCATTGCTATTTTTTGCCTTAATCATCGTTTGGGTACTAAGTCCAAAATCAACTTTGGGAATTCCTCTAGCGATTTTGTTGTTTACCCTTTTGGGTTTGCTAATATGGCGATTGCTCGTGATTCGTCGGCGCGATATTTAACAATTATTTATTACAGAGTATGTCACCAGAAGACCTTACAGGCTTCATCTATAAATCCCATGCGGCGGTGCTGCAACTCATGCAAATTTCTACCAGAGAACGAGATAGTTTGCTGCTAGAGATTGCCCATGGCATTAAAAAGCATAAAAATGCGATTTTAGAAGCGAATACGCTGGATTTAGAAGCAAGTCGAGAGATGGCTGTACCTGAGTTGGTACTAGAGTGGCTAAAACTAACTCCCGAACGCCTTAACAATGCCATCGAATGCCTGATCCAACTGGCAAACCTGCCCGATCCACTAACCCTACATGTGGGTATCAATGGCTATCAACGTGTCCCTTTAGGAGTGGTCGCTTTTGTATATGAAGGCTTTCCCCAATTGGGCTTAATTGCGGCGGGTATGTGTCTTAAAGTCGGTAATACCTGTATTCTCAAGGGTGGTAGTGAAGGTACGAATACTCAAAATGCGATCGCAGCGATCGCAAAAGACATCCTCCTCGCCAGAGATTTTCCTGAAGCCTGCATAACCGCCGTACCTCAAGGCGTAGCCCTAAAAGAATTAATTGTTCAAGAAAAATATTTGCGTTTGGTCGTTCCCTATGGTCGTCCTAGTTTTGTGCAGCAGGTAAGCAAACAGGCTACGGTTTCCGTTTT
>CASBRC010000236.1 GCA_949128015.1 Synechococcales cyanobacterium PMM_0003 | reverse complement strand
CCTTTTGCCATCATGATGTACTTTTCGAGATTGGGATATACCGCCCGTTCGGAGGGGGTAATTCCAGGAAGTTCGGCATTAGTGGAGTCACTAATCAGCGCCAATACACCTTTTTCACCATGCTCAGCTAGGCGGTGCAAGTCAAAGAATTCACCATCAACGGGAGTATGGTCAATTTTGAAGTCGCCAGAGTGAATCACCATTCCCGCAGGAGTATTAATTGCGATCGAGAAACTATCGGCAATCGAGTGAGTATTGCGAATGAACTCGACAAAGAAGTTAGTACCGACGCGGACAACATCGCGGGGCATGACGCGGCGGAGTTCAGTGCGATTCAGTACGCCTGCTTCGCGAAGTTTGTCTTCGAGTAGCGCCATTGCTAAGCGAGGGCCATAGATAACAGGAATTTCAAACTGTTTTAAATGGAAAGAAATTGCGCCGATATGATCTTCGTGACCATGGGTGACGATCATCCCCTTGATCTTATGTTTGTTTTCGCGCAAGTAAGTCATGTCAGGCAATACGACGTTTACGCCTGGCATCATGTTGTCGGGGAAGGACAATCCGCCATCAAGGAGCATGATTTCGTCGTTATATTCAAACACCCATGTGTTTTTGCCGATTTCATGAAGTCCGCCGAGGGCGATGATTTTGAGGGCTGGAGCATTAGATTTAGTCATATGTGTTTTTTTGTAAGTTGAATAGGTTTAATTAAGAGACAGATTACTTGAATTATTAAGAAAATCCAAAGTAATTAGTTAACGGAAACTTGCTGTGTATACGTACATTGGATAAAAAGTACGTTGTCTAAAATGACCAGAGAAGTTACAGAAAGAAGTAATCTCCCCCCACAAGTTCATGATTGTCAAATGTATGATTTTCAAATGTGATAAAACTCTTGGTCAAAATCTTGGTATAGATTATAGAAATATGTCTCTAAACATAAAGATTTAAAAAGTTTGAAAGGATAACTAGTAGACATAACTAGGTAAGAATTCCGACTTCTTGCAATATGGTTTTAAGCTTTATTTCAAGTTCAGCACTACCAGCAACTAAAGGCGATCGCACTACGCCCGTATCTAGTCCCATCAATCGCAAAGCGACCTTGAGCGGAATTGGATTGCTGGTTAGAAATAAAGCCTTAAACAAAGGGAAAAGCTGAATATGTATCTGCAATGCTTCTTGCACTTTACCTGCGGCAAAGAATTGCATCATTGCTTGCAGTTGATTGCCAACTAGATGCGAGGCAACGCTGACCACTCCCTTTGCACCCACTGCCATCAATGGCAATGTGAGAGAGTCATCCCCTGAATAGATCGCAAAATCGGCTGGTGTGAGAGCGCGAATTTGGCTAGCTTGATCTAAGTCGCCTGTTGCTTCTTTAATCCCGATAATACTTGGGATTTCAGCTAGCTTGGCAACGGTTTCAGGTTCTAGCTTGCAACCTGTGCGACTAGGAACATTATACAGAAGAATCGGAAGCTCTGGTGCAGCTTCAGCGATCGCCCGAAAATGTTGATATAAACCTTCTTGCGGAGGCTTATTGTAATACGGTGTTACTTGCAGTGTACCATCTAATCCGAGATGTGCGGCTTTTTGGGTAGCCGAGATCGCCTCAGAAGTAGAATTTGAACCTGTACCTGCCATGATTTTCGCTTTACCAGCGATCGCCATCTTCAGCACCGAAAACAATTTATATTCCTCATCCCAACTGAGAGTTGGGGATTCGCCTGTCGTACCGCACACGACAATCGTATTGGTTCCAGTCTCAACCAAATGATGCGCCATCTGTTCTGCTTTCGCATAATCAACATTCCCTTCTATATCAAAGGGAGTAATCATTGCTGTTAGTAAACGTCCGAAATCGATTTCACTCATAGATACTCAATAAATAGAAGCTTGCTAAAGATTAATAAATTTATTAGATTAAATTTCTTAAATTAAATTTATGAACTTTTAGATAAGATCTTTGGCAATCAGTAGTTCGGCAATTTGAACGGCATTTAGCGCCGCCCCTTTGCGAATTTGATCACCGCATAGCCATAATTCCAACCCATTAGGGTGAGAAATATCTTGACGAATCCTGCCTACTAGTACGTCATCTTTGCCACTCGCATCAATGGGCATCGGAAAATAATTTTTGCTAAAGTCTTCTACCAACTTTACGCCAGCCGCTTCAGCTAGAATCTCTTTAGCTTTGTCTGGACTAAAGGGATGCAGAAACTCTAGATTAAGCGCTTCTGAATGCGCTCGCAATACGGGAACCCGTACACAAGTTGCCGTGATCCGAATCTCATGATCGCCAAAGATTTTGCGAGTTTCATTCACCATTTTCATCTCTTCCTCGCAATAGAAATTGTCTGTCATCGGTGAATTGTGAGGGAAAAGATTAAAAGCAAGGGGATATGGCAGAATCTCAGCTACAGCAGTTTCCCCATTGAGAATTGCTTGGGCTTGTACTTTCACTTCTTCCATCGCCATAGCACCTGCACCACTAGCTGATTGATAAGTAGCCGCGACAATGCGTTGGATTGGTTGTACTTGATGCAGTGGATATATGGCTACTGCCATCAATATGGTGGTGCAGTTAGGATTAGCGATAATGCCTTTGTGCTGTGCGGCAGCTTCGGGATTAACTTCTGGCACGATCAATGGCACATCAGGATGCATCCGAAAGGCACTGGAATTATCGATCGATACTGCCCCTGCCTTGACTGCGATCGGTAACCATTTTTGGGAAATGCTACCACCTGCTGAGGCAAGCACAATATCTACATCATCAAAAGAAGATTCGGTAACGGCTTCAATAATTAGCTCTTTACCAACAAAAACAATTGACTTACCAGCCGATCGCTCTGAAGCAAGAACTTTTAATTTGCCTAAGGGGAAATTCCTTTCTTCTAGCAAAGCCAGAAGCTCTGTACCAACTGCGCCTGTTGCTCCGAGAATGGCAACGTTATATGTCCTACTCAATGAACCTCCAAAATAAAAACATCAAGTTAAGTGGAAAAATTTTGCTGAGATCATTAAATGACTTATGTGTAGTTTCATCATTTATGTCTTGCTTGGTTACATACTAACAAACTTTGAAGATATTACTAATTTTTTTGGTTATGGTCCCGTAAAAATTGCATCTTCGACATCTTGGCGGCTCAATGAATAAGGAAATGCACGCTGGATTTCTTTACCGCCGTAGGCATCTTGAATGTAGCGCACACGAATATCTTCAATATCCATTACAATTTCGGCTTGCCAAGATGATCTTGTTACTCGCCAAATATTTGGATTTGACTGATCTTGGTAACATCCTTGCTCGTCTAACCATGCTTCAAGTGCAGGTAAGGGATGATTGTAGAGTGGTGTAGTCGAAGAAGGAAGCGCCATAGGTGACGGGAGTAATGGTATTGGACAGGAATTTTACGGCATGTTGAGCCAAAAAGTTGATATGGGTGCGATCGCATCGGGGAAAAGACGATCTCCACGTAGCAAGGCAACTAAAACAACGAGAACTAAACAAGCAACTAGCGTAGCACCAATTAACAAGAGTGCAAATAGTTCACCACCAGATAGTGGACGCTCACTGGGTAAACCATCATTATCTATAGTCTGGAGATTTTTAGGTATTTGATTTTTGGATTTTACGCCGTTATCAAAGGTTGTATATTGAAACCGCGAAAACTGAATAAGGCGATCATAGGCGCTGCGACGCTCAGCATTACTAAGGGTGGCATAGGCTTCATTAACTTGTCGAAAATTATCAACTGCATCATCTTTCGGCAATTGGGTGGTGTCAGGATGATAGAGTTTACTGAGATCGCGATAGGCGCGGCGAATGTCGATCTCACTTGCCCAAGGCGTGACTCCGAGGATAGCGTAGTAGGTTCTAGACATAGCTCTTTCAGTCGTATTCTCTGACTATAACAAATACAATTTACAAACAAAGCCTAAAAGCAAAATTCCAACAATATTAATTATGGAACCAATTTTGGGGTTTGCAGCGTTCGCGGCGCTGCAAACCCCAAAATTGGTTTTTTGAAAGGCAGTTTACGACTGGAATGAGAATTGCTGATAAAATTCCTGAAAACACTAGAATTCACAAATTTGCATAACGATTTTGTTGCTTCAAGTATTGATAGGAGTATATTTACTTCTGAGTTAGGATCGCAAATTAAATAAAACCCAGATTTGGTTCGGCGGGCTTCGCCCGCCGAACCAAATCTGGGTTTTGAATTGAATAAGTTATTTAACTCTCAATCCTTAGCACAATAGCTAGCTTTGTGCCTAGCATTTCGCAAACTACTCATATCCACTTTCTCAGTTGTGCTATTTTCATGCCTTGGACTCGGATTATCAGTGCTTTATTAGTCATTCCCCTCGTGCTAGCGGCGATCGCCCTAGGTGGATGGGCTTTCACCGCAGCATTTGCATTGCTGGTAATTTTTGGTGAGATGGAATATTTTGCACTGGTACGAGCTAAGCAGATTGTCCCAGCTAGTAAGATTACAATTTTCGTAAGTTTAGCACTGCTCATTGTTTCGCAATTAAGAGTTGATCTTGCGGATGCAGTGATCCCTATTGCGGGTACGTTTATTTGCTTTTATTTGCTATTTCAAACAAGGATTGCCACGATTTCCGATATTTCTGCATCAATCTTGGGATTGTTTTATGGTGGTTATTTACCTAGCTTTTGGGTGAGAATCAGAGGCATCGGTGATGGCACGATCTTTACAGTTAGCGATCGCATGCACCAGTTTGAATTTTTTAATCAGTTACGCAACCTTGATCAGCTTTCATGGCTACAAATTACTTTCCCCGTATCTTCTGGCTGCATATATGTGGTAATGGCTTTTTGCTGTATTTGGGCTTCTGATGTGGGTGCATATATTTTTGGCAAAGTGTTTGGGCGCACGAGACTTTCGGATATTAGTCCCAAGAAAACTGTTGAAGGTGCGATCGCAGGTTTAATTTGTTGTTGTGTGACGGCGATTATCTGGGCCTTTAGTCTGGGATGGAATCAATGGTGGCTATCGGGGGCGATTTTAGGCTTGTTAATTGGGATTGCTGGTTTATTAGGTGATCTAACCGAATCGATGATGAAACGTGATGCTGGAGTCAAAGATTCGGGGCAAATCATGCCAGGGCATGGAGGTATTTTAGATCGTGCTGATAGTTATGTCTTTACAGCGCCTTTGGTGTATTACTTTATTACTTTGATTTTGCCGCTCGTGCATTAATTTAACGTCAGTTCGGGTTAAGCTTTTGCCCTAAAAGCGCAGCTAACCAAGAACTAAAGTTCTTGGCTCAAAGCTTAAGTCGGTTAAAACCGACTGAAAAATTTCTAAAAATCGTCTT
>CASBRC010000235.1 GCA_949128015.1 Synechococcales cyanobacterium PMM_0003 | reverse complement strand
TAAAAGTCTGACGGCTAAGGTGCAAGATGACTTTCATAAGACCCATGAGATTAAGGTTCCCAAGCAGATTAAGCTGAGAAAATAGCCCTCACCCTTAGATCCTCTCCCAACGGGCTACGGTGTATACACAAGTCTCAAAAACCCCCTTTAATTCCCCCTTGCAAAGGGGGAAAACCAGAAATCTTGTTCCCTCCCCTTTGCAAGGGGGAATTAAAGGGGGTTTTTGAGACTTGTATGTACACGGTAGCCCGTTGGCAGAGGGACTAGGGGTGAGGGCTATTTTCTCAGCTTAATCTGCTTGGGAACCTTAATCTCATGGGTCTTATGAAAGTCATCTTGCACCTTAGCCGTCAGACTTTTAGAAACCCGTTTGACGACAAAACCAAGCACTCCATCGCCTGTTTTTTGGAGCATATCCTGAGACAAACGCTGAATGAATGGTGGAAATTGCAGCGAGACCGTGATATTTAAATCCCACTCGATACTGGTCATTATCACGTTTTGTCCTACTTGCTGCCCTGCCTGTAAGTCCAAAGTTTTCTCCTCCAAGCGCATCTCCGCTTGGAAATCCACCTCATAGCCCTGTGGAAGTTGGTTAGGAATGGGGATCGTAATGATGCAGTACACCGAGTTTGCATCAGGGGGCAACAAATCTAGCCCCACCCTTGCATCAACTTGAAAGCCAATTGCCCCAACTTTCCCGACACCCATTGCATAGCCCGTTTCCCCAATCGGGTCAGCCTTAAAGGGATGGGCGCAACGCCTGAACCAACCTTGATGCGCATCAAGGTATTTCATAACTGTGTGCTTATCGGCAAACAGATCCATGTAGCCAACATAGTTATTATTAAATGCGGTTTTATCAGTCTTTTGTGTAGCCTTAAGATCTTGATTTTGATCAAGGCTTTTGTCTTGTTTTGAGTCCTGTTCGTCAGCGTCTGAATCTTGAAGCTCGAACCTAGAATCATCATTATCTGTCCCATAGGTAGCGAGCATCGCCGCTTCCTGTGCAGGTGTTAACAAAAAATCAGAGTCATTTCCCCCCAGTATTTCCTGATTTGGCTCTTGATTTGGCTCTTGATTTGCAGGCGATCGCATTGGTTCTTGCTGCATGACGGATATCCTAAAACTACTGATGCGTTAGTTGCTAACTATTTCCATCATAATAGTCTTAGAAGTTCGATTAGGGAAAGCATATGGCTCCGCGTACAGTAGTGATGGAAGCCGTCGAAAAGCTCAACTATCGGGTCACGATAGGAGATGTGGCGGCACAGTCTGGACTTGATCTAAATACGGCGCAGCGTGAAGTGCTGGCGCTTGCCTCGGAGACGGGTGGCAATATTCAAGTTGCCGAGTCGGGCGAAATTGCCTACAAATTTGCACCCAATTTTCGTCAAGTCCTTGTCAGTCGTTCATTTTGGCTACAGGTCAACGAATGGCTGAAGGGTGTATGGAAATGGGTATTTTACGCAATTCGTATTTCCTTTGGTATTTTGTTAGTTGTCTCAATTTTGATCGTAGTGTTGGGGATTATCGCGGCAACGATCGCAATTCAAAGTCAAGGACGTAGCGACAACGATCGCAATGATCGCCGTAGTGATAATCGCGGTGGTGGCGGTGGATTTTTCTTCTTGGGCGGTTGGGGCAATCCCTTAGGCAACCCGTTCATCATGTTTGCGCCCGACTATTACGAGCCGCAACGATTGCGCCAGCGCGATCCTGATGAGATGAACTTTTTAGAAAGTGTATTTTCATTCTTGTTTGGTGATGGCAACCCCAACGCCGACTTGGATGAACGCCGTTGGCGCGAGGTCGCCTCCATGATCCGTAGTCATAACGGTGTAGTGATCGCTGAACAAATTGCGCCTTACCTTGATGAAACTAGCCGTCTAGAGGGTGACGAATATTTTGTGATTCCTGTATTGTCAAAATTCAACGGTTTCCCCGAAGTCAGCGACGCTGGAACCCTTGCCTATAAATTCCCCGAATTACAAAAGGTTGCCTCTGAGCGCAAAGCCAAAACTAGCGGTGCTTATTTACAAGAAAAAATCTGGAAATTTAGCCAAGCTCCTCAAGGCAAGATTGCTCTTTCGATTGGTTTAGGCGTTTTTTATCTAGTTTCGGCATTAGTGCTAAGCAACTTACTTCAGAATCCTAGACTAGCGACCACATTAGCTTCAGGTGGATTTTTGGGTTTAGTTAACGCATCTATGGGCTTTTTGCTTGGCTATGCGGTGTTATTCCTATCTACGCCTGCGGTGCGCTATTTTGTCTTGCAATTTTTGAATGGCGGAATTCGCGATCGCAACCAAAAGCGTTCTGTTAATGCCCAAAAGATCCAAAACCCATCAGCCGACTTGAAGGAAAAGTTAGATTTTGCGCGTACCTTTGCCACCAAGCAAGAGGTAATCGATCAAAATAATCTTGCCTACACCACTGAGGAGGATTTGGCGGATCAAGAGTATAAGAAAATGCTTAAAGAAAATAAGCAGGGGTAAATAAATATGGCGATCGCAGTTTTCTAGCACAAGCAAAAAAGATGACGAAACTGCGATCGCCTATCCTACTCCCTTTCCACCCAAGAATTAGCGTTGCGCCGCTTCGCGCCGCAACGCTAATTCTTGGGTTTTACTGTCTGATTTTTTACTTGGCTTTTTCTCCAAGCACCAAATTTTAAACTATGTGTTTGATTAATGGAATGGATAAAATAAACACAACCATCCAAACGTCAAACATACCATTCGTAGGGGTTTAGCATTTGCGCCAACATCTTCGCTTATAGCCAAAATCTCCATCCGCAAATGCTAAACCCTCTTCGCTGTAACCAATAAATTAACCCTGCGGTTTAGGATTTGTCAGTGAATTGCGAAGGTTCTGGGCGAAGCATTCCCAAATAGAGATGGTCTTAAAATTGATGGATTGCTTGGGGAATGCTTCGCCCCTACGAGATTTTTGGTTAATAGAATTGATAAATTGTCCATTCGTTGCGAGGTTTGGGCATAGCATCTGGCATCAATCGATTTTTTGTGCGATTCACCATGCACCATATTTGCGATCGCGAATAAGACACTTGGCGACCCTTGACAAGGAAAAAGGAAAAGGAAAAAGGGGTTAAATAGGGCTTACTGAAAAAAAGAAAATTGTGTAGAGCGATGTTTTAGTTTAGACCGCGTTATGACCAATTTGGCACAGTTTGCCTTGCCTCCTACTTTCTGCTTAATCACTTTTTCCGCAAGCCCTAAATACAAATATCTACAAAAAAGCGGCGCGATGCACCGCTTTTTCTTTAATGAACTTCGCCGCGCTTGGCTTCAGCATCAATGGGCTTAGTTAAATACACCAGTAACAACTGCCAGAAAATTGCTGCGAATAAAGGCAACTTCTGCAATGTTTTCACAAATTGAGGACGATCGCTATCATTAATCGCCATCAGTTTGAAGTTGTAATCTACACATTTTTCCAATCTGGGGAAGAATCGGGGATGGCTGGTATCAAGTACCGCAGGAAAAGCACTAATAGCCGTGTGATTAGTATTTATTACCACTTGCTTATTATATTCACGAGCATCTAAACCAATCGATTTATAAAAATCAGCCCGTTCAAATACCGTAATCGTGTGGGTAGCAAATACGGTCAACAGGAAGAACCGCGCCCATAGTTTGGCTTTCCATGTACCCCATAGGGCTGGCTGCGATCGCAATAACGCCTTAAAGAAATCGCCATGACGGTTCTCATCTTGACACCAGCTTTCAAAATATTTGAAGAGAGGATAAAACTGATTTTCTGGATGCTCCTGCAAATGATAATGCACGAGAATATAGCGCCAGTAGCCAATTTTCTCGGATAGGTAAACAGAATAGATCACCCATTCTGGTTTAAAGAAGGTATAGCTGCGTTTTTTAGTCATGTTGACTAAATCTAGCGATAGATGAAAATCCTTCATCGCTTTATTCAAAAATCCTGCGTGGCGGGCTTCATCCCTTGCCATCAGATTAAAGGCTTCAGATAAGAGTGGACTGCGATCGCTGAGTTGGCGGGATAGTTCTTTAAATAGCAGAAATCCAGAGAATTCCGAGGTGCAAGAGCGTTCGAGAAAATCAATAAAGGCGGCGCGAGTTTCACCGTCAATATGTTCCCAAGACTGTAAAAACTCGTTATCGCGTTTATAGTGATAGCGATTGTAATCCGTGCGGAGTTCTTCGACAACGGCTTCCAGTTCAGCTTGCTGTGAAGAAATATCCATCTTCGCAACCGCGTCATAGTCGGTAGTGTAAAACCTTGGCGTTAATAAAGTTTCTTTAACAGGAACTTTGATGCCATCACGGAGAAGTTCGGGATCGGGTCTAGATTGAATAGAAACCATAGTAGTAATTAGTTGTCAACGAATGTTATTTTGAAAAAACTGAATCATCTTCTGATCTTCACCCTTGATATGATGTGCCAACCATTCAGTGAGGAATTGGGTGATTTCTGTCGTAACTGCTGCCGTATTGCGATCGCGAAATTTCAGCAGCAAATTATCCACCTTGGATAAGAGATGATCGTGGGTCTGTTTGTGGCGATCGTATTCGGGATAATCCACTGCCATCATCAAAGCCTCTTCCGTTTGAAAATGCTCAATAGTATGATTGGCTAGACATTCCAGAAGCTCTTGGATTGTATAGACATTTTTTCTAGTAACAACAGCATCATGGAGAGCATTAACAATCTCAAATATTTGCTGATGTTGTCTATCGACCTGTGTGTTACCAGTGTGATATTCCTGTTGCCAAAAGGCGATTGAGTTAGTCAAAGTAGAAAGCATGAATTTATCGAAACAATGTATGTGTTATGTAACAAACCTAAATGAGTTGTGAGAGGCTTCGACTTCGCTCAGCCATCAATATCGATGGCTGAGCATAGTCGAAGCTTAATCTCCATCGAAGTCCATTTGTCCGCGAAACCCAGTAAAAACACGAGTACCATCCTTAAGAATATGAATTTCTGTTTGATCACTTGCCCAATCAATTTTGTCGGCAAAAGCGGGATTAAAGATATGCAAACGTTGATTGCGCGACGAAACAGGAGAATCAGGTTTATGAATGGCAAGAGCAGAAACAAAGGGACCATCAATCAAAATATCCAGTTGGTTGAGAAGATCGGTAGATCCTTCAGGGGCAGTAGGCGATCGCAGTTCCGATAATGTATATCCAGTAAATGACATCACATTGAGTCCTGCTGACTTGATCTGCTTGGCTAGCGCCGCTAGGGCAGTTGCTTGCAAAAACGGCTCACCTCCAGAAAAAGTAACACCTTGATTGGCAGGCTCGCTGATAATTCGGTTTGCTAGTTCTTCTACCGACACGAGTTGATTAGCTGTTAAAGACCAAGAGGATGGATTAAAGCAGTCAGGACATTCACGCTGACAACCCTGTACCCAAACTACAGCTCGACAACCAGGTCCATTTACTTCAGAGCGATTAAGATAGCCCATGATATTGAGTTGTGATGTCATGATGAATCTCCAATGTTTCTTTGAAACCTTAATTACACTGACCTTGAGAACTTTTCAAGGTCATTCTTTGTAAGATATGCATCAAATACTGAGGCAATATTGCGGATCAACAACCTTCCCGCAGGAGTGACCTCAATATGATCAGGTTCCAGTGCGATCAAGCCATCAGCTTCTAACTGACGTAGTTTCAATCGTTCTGGCGCAAAGTATTTACCAAAATTGCGATCGCAAGTCAAATGATATTTCGCTTCAATCTCTTGCTGCGAGAGTTCAAACTGACACATCAGTTCCATAATGATCGAACGGCGCAAAATGTCGTCGGCATTGAGAGTAACACCACGTTCAATCGGGAATTTACTTGCATCGATTGCCTTATAAAAGTCCTGCATACCCTTATAGTTTTGGGTATAAACATTTTGCAGCATACTAATGGAAGTCATCCCAAAGCCTAAGAGATCAGATTCAGGCTTGGTGGTATATCCTTGAAAATTGCGATGTAATTTGCCTTCACGTTGGGCGATTGCTAATTCATCATCGGGTTTGGCAAAATGATCCATGCCGATGAACACATAACCATGATTGGTTAAGGTTTCAATCGTCATCTCCATAATCTGCAATTTTTCCTCAGGTGAGGGCAAGGTCTCAGGAGAAATTTTCTTCTTTTGTAATGGCTTTAACCAAGGCACATAGGCAAAGTTAAATACCGCAATGCGATCGGGATCGAGTTCAATTGTTTTGGCGAGAGTTTCCTTAAATGTCTCTAGGGTTTGATATGGCAGTCCATAGATCAGATCCACATTCACGCCTTCAAATCCCACCTCGCGCATCCATTGCATTCCCTCAAAGAGCATTTCTTCAGGTTGAATGCGATTCACGGCTTCTTGAACTTGCGGATTAAAATCCTGAATGCCGAAACTAATGCGGTTAAAGCCAAGATCTTTTAAGCCTTGTAAATATTCCTTGGTTAGCGATCGCGGATTCACTTCAAGGGAAATTTCGGCATCTTGATCAAAGGTAAAATGCGACTGTAGACAATGCCATAAGCGTTCTACTTGATCGAGGGAGAAATAATTGGGAGTGCCACCGCCCCAGTGCATTTGCTGCACAAGGCGATCGCGATCAACGGTTGCCGCAACTTGAGCAATGTGACGCATCAAGTAACCTAGATAAGGTTCTGCAATTTCCTTGCGAGTGCTAATTACAGTATTGCAGCCACAAAAATAACAGGGTGCATCACAGAAAGGAATATGGGCATAGAGAGATAAAGGCGTTTTTTGTAAATTCCCCGATGCGATTGCCCCTCGAAAATCTATCTCGTCAAAATTTTCGCTTAGTTCTGTTGCGGGAGGATAGCTGGTATAGCGCGGTACTGGCTGATCATACTTATGTAATAAATTAATATCAAATTTAATTGCTTGTGATAACGTGCTCATCCATTCGATCCTTATATTTCTATACATTGGGTTTCAATTTGTCGTAGACAAATTGAAACCCGTAAAATCTGTAATATCTATGCAGCGTGACGGTGACGCTCGGTACTGCCAGCTCGATCTTGCTTGGTGAGCAGCGCAAAGACATGAGGATCGACTACCGCTCTGACATCTGCTTCTAGCTCATCCACTACATCGCGATTGAGCATAAAAGCATAATTCGCCTCTTCCACAATTCTCAGAATTGTTTCCTCATCCACAGCCAGAGAATCTAGAGCGTGGCGATACTTCTCTTTAAAATCTCTTTTTGCTTCAATGGTTGGCAGTTGCTCAAATTCATAGAACGTCGTACCGCGATCGCTTGGCAAATCCAGAGCCGAACGAATAATATGTTTCAAAGCCTGTCCACCTGACAGATCACCCATGTAGCGCGTATAGGAATGAGCAATTAAACAGGCAGGCTCGGTATTAGAGAGTTCAAGTAGGCGATCGACATAAACCTGTCCAGCTTTCAGAGGAACTAGTTCTGATCGCCAATCATCACCGTAATAAAAAGCTAAATCTTGCTCCAAACTTGACTGGCGATCGAGTTCTGGGAAATACATCTTCCCAACAATTGGATGATCGGCATGACGCTTTAGTTCTGCTTCGAGCGTGCTGTATACAAGATAGAGATTAGCCAATAATTTTTTAAAAGGGACAATCTCCACAATCCCCTTGAGAAAGCACTTCATAAATGCTGTATTCTCAGCCGCAGTATGAGATATTTGTGTACCTTCGCGCAGACGGGTAGCTAAGTGACTTGTCATCGGTATTTACTCACGAAACTTAATCACTGCATCCTAGACCTTATACCTATATATAATGTCAAGCAAAGTTTTGTAACAAAAAAAGAGAGGCTGCTTTGCAGCCTCTCTTTTTAAACCAACAATTGATATTTGACTTGAGCCAATCGATAAAGTGGTCGCCACACTAAGCGATTAGTGGTGACAACTAATAACGACATGACGATGGTGGAAGCTAGCAAAAGAGGGAAATCGCCAACATCCGAAGCTTGAGTAATCGTCGAGCCAAGCCCTGTCGTTGTCAGTACTTTTCCCTGAAATTTAATGTACTCTCCCGCAATACTGGCATTCCAAGCACCACCAACCGCTGTAATAATCCCAGTCACGAGATACGGAAAAATACCTGGCAAAATCAGCGTCCGCCAACGTTCTAGGGGTGAAAGTTTATAAACTCGCGCCGCTTCAAAAAGCTCTGATGGAATTGCTTGCGCTCCTGCAATCACATTGAAAAGGATATACCACATACTCCCCAAGGTCATCAGAATCACCGCCCCAATATCCAATCCCCCGCCAATATTTGCCAAACCCAATAGTAAAATCGGGAACAGTGCAGTAGCAGGAACTGAAGCGGCGATTTGCACAATTGGCTGAAGAAACTGCGCTAGTTTAGGGCTACGTCCAATTGTGACCCCAATGGGAACTGTGATCAGGAGAGATAAAATCAGCACAATCAATACTCGAATCGAAGTAAAAAGTGCCCCTGTCATTACTGTTTGCCAAGAACTTAAGGGCATCTTACTGAGTAGAGTTACTGCTTCTAAGGTTCCGCCTAAAACCAGAAATCCAACTAGTCCAAGTAATATCCAGTTAAACCAGTTCATCCATCTAGAAGATTTATATTTATTAATTGGAGAACTTTGAGATTTGCTACTAAAGCCGCGATTAAAAGTTTCTGAGATTGGTACAAATAAGCGATCGCTAATAATTCGCATCGTGGGCGATCGTCTAAAAAAGTCTAACACTCGCGACTCAGGTACTTGAGTTGCCTCGACCGTTTCATGTTTAAACTTCTCTGCCCAAGCAATTAGCGGTCGCCAAATAAAATAATCGATGGTCGTAATTATGCCAATGAGAACTACAATCCCCCATAAAATTGCCCAATTATCACCTTTATCTGCTGCTGTCTTGAGAAATGAGCCTAGCCCAGGTAGCGTAAAGTTACGATTAGAAAGCGTAAAAGATTCTGTTTGCATCAAAAAGAACCAGCCCCCCGCTACTGACATCACACTATTCCAAACTAATCCGACCACACCAGAAGGTAATTCTAGAGTCCAAAAGCGTTGCCAAGGACTGAGACGATAAACTTGACTCGCTTCGATTAGTTCTTGAGGAATGCTACTCAAGGACTGATAAAAGCTGAAGGTCATATTCCAAGTCATACCTGTGAAAATTAGCAAAATTGAAGCGATTTCAATCCCTAATCTTTGTCCTGGAAATAGTCCTACAAGTGCTAGCACAACCGCAGGCAAAAATGAAAGTACAGGAATTGATTGAAGTATGTCTAATAGTGGAATGAGAACCTTTGACCATGTACTAGAACGATAAGCAACATAAGCATAGGAAAGGCTAAATAAAAGTGAAAGCCCATAGGCTGCCAGCATTCTCACAATTGTTTGCAATGCATAGGTCGGCAATAAACTTAGTGAGAGATCAATTATATATTCGCTATCGTAAGTGCCTGTAAATTTACTAGCTGTCTGAACAACAATGAAAATCAAGGAGATGATCGCTAAAGGTAGTAAAACATCGCCAATACCCCAGCGCGAGCGAAATTCTGACTTGGGATCGATAGTGGGTTGATACATAAGCAATCTAGACTAAGAAATGGATTAAGAAATTTACAAACAGAAGTTTATTAACGTTGGCGCGAAGTGCCGACGTTAATAAACCACCTCTATTCAGACTCTTCAGCTTCAGTAATACTTTCTTCAATAAAGATTTCACCAGAAGGTTCGTCATAGCTATATAGTTCGGCATAGCGCCCCCAGTCCATTGCGGTTCTAAGTTGACGTTGAGCTTCTTTACTAGTGAAATAGTTCTCTAAAATATCTAGAACTAGTTCTTCGGAAATACGATGATTGCGTTTGGCTTGTAGTAGCTGACAAATCTGTTGTACTAAACGAATATGTTTCTGTAATAGTTCACGAATAATGGCTTTACGCTCATCAATATTGCAATTAATAAACTTCTCACCGATCGTGGATAGTTGAATATCACCCTCGGTGATGGCAACTAATTCCAGTAATTCACTAGCATCCACAATTGGCAATATATCATCAACTTCCAATAAAAGTTCTTGAGCAATTCGATAGAGGTCTTTATCTTGACGACCTTCAAGAAGTTCTAATAAACCTGCTACTGAGCCAATTCGTACATGTGGTAGAGATTGGTATTTGGGCTGGGCTTTAGGCTCTGGAGAAGTAGCAGTGGCTGTGGTCTGAGTTAAGATATCTGGCAAATCAGGATTAGTCAAAATCTTGTAAACTTGGTCAACTAACGCCTGAAATTCGGGGCTTTTGCGATCGCGATAATGAGGCAACTTGATCGGTAAATCCGCCCTAATTCGACCTGGATTACGACCTAAGACAATTACGCGATCGGCTAATGTCACCGCCTCTTCGATCCCATGCGTCACAATCAAAATCGACTTAGTAGGAATACGTTTTTCAAGCCAAAGATCAAGCAATTCAAAGCGTAAATTTTCCGCCGTCAATACATCTAATGCTGAGAATGGCTCATCCATACATAGCAATTCTGGCTCAACTGCCAACGCTCTGGCAAAGCCAACACGCTGACGCATTCCCCCTGATAGCTCCTTAGGATAAGCATTTTCAAAGCCATCTAAGCCAATGACATCGATCATGCGAAGAGCTTTTTGAATTCGCGTATCCTTCGCTTCACCTTTAGCTTTCAAGCCTAGTTCCACATTTTCGAGGACAGTTAACCAAGGATAAAGCGCAAAGTTTTGAAAGACGATCGCGACTCCAGGATTTAAACCCATCAATGGGCGATTGTAATACAGCACTTTGCCGCTAGAGGGTGGAATTAAACCCGCAATCATTCGCATTAATGTTGACTTGCC
>CASBRC010000234.1 GCA_949128015.1 Synechococcales cyanobacterium PMM_0003 | reverse complement strand
GTAATTTTTACTAATAATAATTTTCAAAGAACAATTGATCGACTTCATGAAATCGACAATACAGATTGTGAAGATAATGAAGATGATTGGGGAGCTACACGACCAACTCGTTACGCATGGCAACATGGTTTAGAGATTTTATATATAATCAAAGAATCAATGCTATCTGGCTTTCCGCTAGGATTTGCTAGTTTAAATTGTGATGGAGGAATTGAGCTTATATGGAAAAATCATGACATTAAAAATGAGATAAGGTTAACAATTCCCTCATGCAATAAAATTAATATGTCTTTGTATATTAGAAATTACAGCAATGAAAATAGCAAGCTCTTCGCTAAGCCTTCAGTTGATTTAATAGTTAAAGCTTTGCAATTTTTATACCAATAGTGTGGTCAAGCAAATATTTTCTCCGTTATCAAATGAAGTAAAAATTTATCGTGCGATTTTACGCCCTAAAGGTTGGTTTGATCCTGATACAGGACTTATTGATGCTAAAGCTTTTAAATTACGTCTTGAAAGGAATCCGCCAGAAACGAAAATTTCTGCTGCTCTTTCTCCAGAAAAGGCTGTTAGCTTAATACCATCAGGAAAAACTTATGGAGTTATCGAAATACAAGTAAAAGATATTCGTAGTTTAGGACTTAATGTAGTTCAAGATAAACCAAACCATATAAGTATTACTGGGATACCATGCGATGAGCAAAGTGCTCAAGACTATGCCGTAAAGTTGGCTGATGTAGCGAGATTGGTTATTTAATTGATATAAGCGAGAAGCGCTACAAATAGGCGGAGGGATCGATTGGTTCACCATTAGCTCTTAACTCAAAATGCAAGTGTGGCCCAGTCGAAAAGCCTGTAGAGCCAACGGTAGCGATCGGTTGTCCTTTTGCTACTACGTCACCATCTTTGACATATAGCTCACTACAATGTGCATACAGTGTGGTCATGCCATTACCATGATCGATAATTACGGCATTGCCATAGCCACCATACCAGTCAGCATAAATGACTCTACCTTCAGCACTGGCATATATTAAGCTGCCATAATCTGCACCAAAGTCAATACCTGCGTGAAAACGCTCAGTACCAAGGATTGGATGTGTTCGCCAGCCAAAGTTGCTAGTAACTGGCCCAATCGTGGGATACATCAGTTGTCCAGTTCCAGGTGGAAGAATCAGTCCATCATAGGGCTGGACTTTTGCCAAAATAATTTGTGAAAGACGACGTGAATCCTCGGCAAGGCGATCTTCTGCTTGCGACAAGGCTTGGCGATCGCTCTTAAGTCTTTCGATCGTATTTTGTTGAGCAACCACCTCAGCTTCAATATTTGATTTTTGATATTTTAGTTTTTGGGTTAGGAGTTCGACCTCATTTCTTTGAGAGGTGATCTGATTACGTTGCTTTTCAACTTGATTAGATTTTTGGGTCAAATCTGCAAGTAACTTGCGATCGCGATTATAAATGCGCTCAATTTGGCGACGACGATCGGCAAATTGATTGAGATCTTGGCTGCTGAGCAGGGTTACCCACCACCGTTGTAACTGTTGCCTTTGCAAATAGCGCAATCTTGCCGTAGTTGCGTCACGTCTCTTATTGAGGTCGTATTCTAGTTCTTGCAGCTTAGTGCTGAGTTTTTGAAGTCGCTCTCTGGCTTGGCGAATTTTTTTTTCGTTATCATTAATCTGCGTATCCGTAACTCGCACGTTCCGTCTTAAAGCCTCAAGACGAGATTGAGCAGGCTTTGTCAGCGCATTAATTTGTTCTTGTTGTTTCTGGATAATTTGGCGCTGTTGATCGACAAAGTTTTGATAGTTTTTTAGATCGTCTACTGATTGGGCTTGTCCAGATTGTGCCTGTGTAGATTGTGCTTGTACTGGTGCAATCTGCCCCAATAACAAGCAGCATCCGATCGCGATCGCAAATACTAATATTCCTAGCCCCAAAAATGGCTGTACAAGTACCTGCCTAATTTGTTGAACATTTAAGTAATTGATCAACCAAGGCTTGCTAGTTATTCCTTGCCATATTAAAAACATTTTATGGCGATCGTGCATTCAGTCCACCAGTTGTCCACAAACTAGGGAAAGATTTTAACCGTATTTTGCCATTAATAAAACTCTATTTTTATCCAAATATGATTCGGCGGGCTTTGCTCGCCGAATCATATTGGAGTTTTATAGCGATCGCAAAAAAAAAGCTTATAAACTTCAACTTTTAATAATATTTCTGTATCTTTTAATACTAAAGTTTGCATATATAATAGTCCTGTGACATACTTGTATATGTAAATCATAAAAATTAGCACTTAAAAAATTGTTTTAAAAGTTGATTAATAAAGTTATTTGATAAACTTCAGAAATAAAGCCATGAAAACCAGCACACGTCAATATACAACCAAAACGACTAAGAATATTCGGCAAAACTCTTCCCCTCAGTGCATGATTCCTTTGCCTTCTACATGGGTAACTATGTTAGAACCACCGAATTCTAGTTGTTATGATGAAGCTTTGTTGATGTGTCAATATCCTGATGGTTATTGGGCAGCATGGATTCCTGATGTTGGTGAGATTAAATTACATTCAGGGCAATTCTGTCGGATGTCATAAGCCCAAAAAGCTATAGCACACGCGCAGCGTGAGCTATAGCTTTTTGAAAATAAAGAGAGAGAGTACGCTTTGCGTACTCTCTTTTTTTAACTGGGAAAATCGATACTAGGTACAAAATTCTGAAGTCTCATGGGTGGACGAACATAGTCCATTTCATGTTGTCGAGGTGGAAGCACTATAGGCGCAGGCGTTAGATCCTCATAGGGAACTTGACTCAATAAATGCGAAATACAATTGATATGTGCGCTTCTCTTATCATCAGAACTGACAACATACCAAGGAGATTGCTCAATATCTGTCGCATTAAACATGTCATCCTTTGCTTTAGAATATTCCACCCACTTTGCTCTTGCCTCCAAATCCATTGGACTGATTTTCCAACGTTTGAGAGGATTTTTGATGCGTTCCTGAAATCTCTTTTCTTGTTCTTCATCACTGACAGAGAACCAATACTTAATCAAGACAATTCCTGCACGTTGAAGCATACACTCAAACTCAGGACAAGAACGAAGGAACTCAACATACTCCTCATGAGTACAAAAGTCCATTACTCGCTCTACTCCAGCGCGATTGTACCAACTGCGATCGAACAAGATAATTTCACCAGCCGCAGGTAAGTGAGCAGCATAACGCTGGAAATACCACTGTGTTTTTTCGTGATCGGAAGGAGTTCCTAATGCAATAACTTTGCAAACACGAGGATTCAGACACTCGGTAATTCTTTTGATTGTACCGCCTTTGCCTGCTGCGTCTCGACCTTCAAACAAAACAACAACTTTTAATTTTTTGTGCTTTACCCATTCTTGCAATTTGACTAGCTCAATGTGTAGTCGGTTGAGTTCTTTCTCGTAAATTGCTCTAGGAATTTTCTGAGAAGGATCTGCGGATTTGGTTTTCTCTTTGCTGTTCTTTTTGTCTTTCGACAATTCCATCACAAGATGATCTTGAGTATCGTGAATACTTTGAGCTGGCATCTGCTCAGACAAATCTGCGGATTTAGACTTCTTTTTACTAGTTTTTTGGCTCTTGGGCGATTCTAGTGCAAAATGATTTTTGATGCTTTTACTTTCATCTTTTTTTGCCATGTTTACCACCTACTTATGGTTGCGCTTTGTGGTTGCGCTTTATGGTTGCAATTTAAAGATACAGCGCGAAGTGTAGCTAAATAGTTAAGAATAAACAATTTAGCGCTGGTTTGTCCTTTCTGAAAGTGAGCCTACGGCTAACAAAACCCAAAAAGTTGTGGCGCACGCGCAGCATGAGCCACAACTTTTTGGGCTTTACTACTTAGGGCTTCGCCGTAAAATAAGGAACCGATTTTTGATGGCGCGGCGAAGCCGCGCCATCAAAAATCTGGTTCTTTATTAAATTGCAGCACCCTTAGCTGCTTTCTAATTTTTGAAGCAAAGTGCTATAAATACTTATGGGTATTGAATGTTGAGATAGAAGTTATTTTTATGAGTAATAGTTTAAGCAATAACAACCAATGGCAATTTTGGATCGATCGCGGGGGTACTTTTACGGATATTGTTGCGCAACGTCCCGATGGTGAAATTATTGTCCATAAACTCCTCTCTGAAAATCCCGATCGCTATCTTGATGCTCCCATTCAAGGGATTCGCGATATGCTTGGGATCTCACAATCTGAACCAATTCCCATAGAGCAAATTGCGGCGATTAAAATAGGAACGACGGTGGCGACTAATGCACTTTTGGAACGAAAAGGCGATCGCACTATTTTGCTAATCACTAAGGGCTTTCGAGATGCCTTACGCATTGGCTATCAGCATCGCCCAAATATTTTTGCAAGACATATCATTTTGCCAGAGATGCTCTATGAACAAGTAATTGAAGTTGAGGAACGTTACAGCGCTCATGGTGAAGTTTTGATTCCTTTAAATCTAAATGAAGCTTTAAGGGAATTACAAAAAACCTATGATTTGGGGATTAGATCCTGTGCGATCGCATTAATGCATAGTTACCGTTACCCCAGTCATGAGCAGCTTTTAGCTGATCTTGCTCGTCAAGTTGGTTTTACACAGGTTTCGATATCTCATGAAGTTAGTTCGCTAATTAAATTTATCATTCGTGGAGATACCACCGTTGTTGATGCGTATCTATCGCCAATTCTTAAGCGTTATGTCGATCGCATTAGTGCTGAACTTGGCGATCTGGAGCTAAGTCCTACGGCAAAATTGATGTTTATGCAGTCTAATGGAGGCTTAGCCGAAGCAAAATCTTTTCAAGGTAAAAACAGCATCCTTTCTGGCCCCGCAGGTGGGATTGTCGGGGCTGTTCAGACGAGTTTACAAGCAGGTTTTGATAAGATCATTAGCTTTGATATGGGAGGGACTTCGACGGATGTGGCGCATTATGCAGGTAGTTATGAGCGATCGCTATCGACAGAAGTTGCGGGGGTAAGGCTAAGCACGCCGATGATGGCAATTCATACCGTCGCGGCTGGTGGTGGTTCTTTGCTGTTCTTTGATGGTGCAAGATATCGGGTTGGACCAGAATCCGCAGGAGCATTTCCTGGCCCCGCTTGTTATCGCAATGGTGGGGCGTTGGCGGTGACGGATTGCAATGTGATGTTAGGGAAGTTGCAGCCTGAGTTCTTTCCAAAAGTATTTGGCAAAGATGGAGATTTACCGCTTGATGTAGAAGTTGTACGGCAGAAGTTTGCGGAACTGGCTGTAGCGATTAGTCAAGTTACGGGACAGGCTGTTGCACCTGAAGTAGTCGCACAGGGCTTTTTAGAAATTGCGATTGAAAAGATGGCGATGGCGATCAAAAAGATCTCGGTACAGCGTGGTTATGATGTTTCGGAATATGTGCTGTGCTGCTTTGGTGGCGCAGGTGGACAACATGCTTGCGCGATCGCAAATGTGTTAGGTATGACGCAAGTTTTTATTCATCCTTACGCAGGGGTACTTTCCGCCTATGGGATTGGTTTGGCAGATATTCGCACAATTCGCGATCGCACAGTTGAGTCAGAACTAAATCTAGAGTTGCTCGCTAAATTAGAAGTTATCGCCAAAGAATTAAGTGAAGATGGCAAACAAGAACTTTTACTTGGTAATAATTCTGATGACGATTTCCAGATAGAGACTGGTTTGCGATTGCGCTATGCTGGCACTGATTCATCGTTAACCGTTGCTATGCAAGACTTCTCGCAGAATGCCTTAGAAACTTTAAGAACTAGTTTTGAAGCATTGCATAAAGAGCGCTACGGTTTTATTTTTGCTGATAAAGTGTTGATGGTAGAGGCGATCGCAGTTGAAATTATCATTCCCAAATTTTCTATCAAAGAACCGCTTCGTAGTACTTTTGCAGAAAATTTGGGTTTGGTT
>CASBRC010000233.1 GCA_949128015.1 Synechococcales cyanobacterium PMM_0003 | reverse complement strand
AGCCTCAATCGTCCGATATAACCGTGTTCCCACTCCGCAGCGCTGATAGTCTTTATGACAATAAAAGCAATCAATATGTCCATTTGCTTCTAGTTGTCCAAAGCCAATAATTTTCTCGTCTTCTTCAGCAACATAAGTGAATTTTTTAGCGCAAGACTCAGCCCAATCAATAAAATATAGATCTTCGGGAGACCATGCGCTAACTTGCTCAGGGGAATAATCACGAATATTTACTTCATGGATGGTGTCATGAAATAATTTTGCGATCGCAATACTATCTTGTTTTTGAAATAATCGAATTAGCATAGTTTTAAACAGCTTTTAGAAAAATAGGCGGTGCGAAGCGCCGCCCAGCCTACTCTAAATCAAAAGCATAGCGCGATCGCAGTTTTTTATTTACCAATACAAAATCTACTAAAAATCTGATCTAAGACAGATTCTGTAACCTCTTCGCCCGTAATCTCACCGATCGCACTAATGGCATCGCGTAAATCAATCGTCCAAAAGTCAAGTGGCAACTGATCTGAGATCGCAATTTGGACATTATCTAAGGATTGCACGACCCGCAATAAGCAAGCTTTCTGACGCTGATTAATTGCCACGTCTAGATTAGCGGCTGCGATCGCATCTTGATGGATACATTTCAAAATTGCTGTCTCTAAATCTTCAATTCCCTGTTGCAGAGATGCCGCAGTTTTGACAATGGGAATTTCCCCTCTCCCAAGGGGAGTGGTGAGGGCAAGATCAATCTTATTCATCACCAAAATTACAGGGCGATCGCAAATACTTTCATAAATCTCTACATCTTTTTCAAGCCAGCCCACACTAGCATCGATTACCATCAACACTAAGTCAGCAGACTGAGCCGCCTGACGTGATCGCTCTACACCAATCTTTTCCACCACATCTTCTGTCTCTCTAATCCCTGCGGTATCGAGAACTTGAATAGGAATCCCGCCTACTACTAATTGCGAATCAACCACATCGCGAGTTGTCCCCGGCAAATCGGTGACGATCGCCCGATCGCTGCGACTCCATGCATTTAATAAACTAGATTTGCCGACATTAGGGCGACCGACGATGGCAACTTTTAGCCCCGTTCGCAATAGTTCACCGCGATCGGCGGTTGCTAAAATCTGCTGCGATTCCTGAGAAACCGTGCGAACTTCTGCTTTGACCCATTCCACATCAAGGGGTGGTAAGTCATCTTCAAAATCAATTCTTGCTTCGATTTCGGTCAAAACATTCAAGCATTTACCGCGCAAATATTTTAAAGACTGCGCGAGCTTACCGCGTAGAGACGCGATCGCAGATTGAGCGGCTTGCGCTGACTTCGCACCGACGAGATCATTAATACTCTCGGCTTGAGTGAGGTCGATTCTGCCATTGAGAAAAGCTCTTAAACTAAATTCTCCTGCTTCTGCAAGTCTTGCACCCTGCTCTAAACAGAGATTTAACACCTGCTGCACTGCCATAATCCCACCATGACAATGAAATTCCACAACATCTTCACGGGTAAAGGAACGTGGCGCTTTCATGAGTAGTAATAAACTTTCGTCAATAATGCTTTTTGTCGAGGGATGCTTCACATAGCCATAGAGAATGCGATGACTCTCCCATGCTTGTTTGCCACCTACATGAAATAGTTGCTTTGCGATCGCAATCGCTCGATCGCCTGATAATCGTACAATTCCCACACTACCTTGCTGTGGTGAAATAGCGGTGGCAATTGCGGCGATCGTGTCAGATAGACTCATAGGTACTCTCGAAAACTGATAAATGATTTATGATTATTTATGATTGCTATAGAATAAAAAAAGATACAACTGTAGATAAAAACTAATTTCGTGCTGTCAAAGGGATATTTGCCACAAGGGCAGCAATTCTCATAATAAAAATTGATTTCATAATGAGAATTACTGCTACAAGGGAAGTTTTTTTAAGATCATTAAGTTTATCGGTAATATATTGACTTTTTATCTATTTTTGGATTAATTTTGCATTTGGGTTTTCTTAAAATTATGTCTACATTTACAAATGGTGATTTGCCAGCATACCCAGAAAAGCGCAGGAAATCCTTAAATAGGGGGATGGCAAAAACTGCAAAAAAGAAGCTGTCCGAAGAAAAGTTACAAACAACATTACGTGAGTTAGCATTTCAAAAATTTGCGCTTGACCAAGCAGCAATCGTTGCCGTTACCGATCTAAATGGGGCGATCATCTATGCCAATAGTAAGTTTTGCGAAATTTCTGGCTATAGTCAAGAAGAGCTATTAGGGGAAAATCATCGATTTATCAAATCAGGCTATCACTCGCCTGAGTTTTTTACTAATCTATGGGATACCATCTCCAGTGGTAAGGTTTGGCGCGGCGAGATTCGCAATGAGGCTAAAGATGGCTCCTATTATTGGACTGATAGCACGATAGTCCCGTTGCTCGATGATCATGCTAAGCCCATGCAATATTTAGCAATTCGCTTTGATATTAGCGATCGCAAAAAATTTGAAGAAACTCTAAGACTCCAAGAAAGAGCGATCGCTTCTAGCCACAGTGGCATCGTAATTACCAACTACCGCCTCCCTAATAATCCAGTTGTCTATGTAAATGCTGCCTTTGAAATAATCACTGGCTATCAAGCTCATGAAGTCTTAGGGAGAAATTGTCGTTTCTTACAAGGAAGTGATGTATTTCAACCTGAGAAAGATATTTTACGGGCTGCTATTACTAATTCTGAATCTTGTACAGTCACGTTTAGAAATTATCGCAAAGACGGCTCTTTATTTTGGAATGAATTAAATATTTCGCCAATATTTGATGATGCGGGTCAAGTAACTCACTTTATCGGTATTCAAACTGATATTACGGCGCGT
>CASBRC010000232.1 GCA_949128015.1 Synechococcales cyanobacterium PMM_0003 | reverse complement strand
GTTGTGGGGATCTTATTAGCAAATTTAATAGGGGATCGTAATGTCATGAATTCATGACATTACGATCCCCTATTAAATTTGCTAATAAGATCCCCACAACAACTACAGGTCTTTGATTTTAGTTAAGTATTTGTATTGAAAGCAATTAGAAAGCTTGCCTAACGCATTAGAATATCAAGCTTTCAGCCATTGATATTCTCCAAAACTTTGGCAAGATGTATTTAGCTAAAAATCAAATTCTCAGTTAAAAGCCTACAAGCCTCATTACGAAATCAATTTTGGGATTTGCAGCGCCCTAGGCGCTGCAAATCCCAAAATTGGTTTTTTAAAAAAGCCGCCTACATCGGTTCTTTCAAAAAACCAATTTCTATAGTGAAAATTGCTAGTTCAAAGTAACTGAGATAGACATAATTAAAAGCAGTTGGAGGTTAATTATATGGCGAGGGAACGTCCTCCCCTAGAAGAAATGACCTTGCGTCAACTTCGCAAAGTAGCAGCAGAACTAGAGATTTCTCGTTACAGTCGAATGCGAAAGTCTCAGTTACTAGCTGATATTCAAACTATTCTTTCAGCCCAAGGTATTGCGTCAACCCAAACAGATCGTAGTAATTCGGAGATACAAGAAATCGTGGAAGCATCAAAGTTTAATGTAGGCAGTGAAGAAACAGAAGAAAACCTAGAACCACTTGCCGCCATTGATAAAAGTATTGGTGATTTGCCAAGTGGCTATGGTGAAAGCCGTATTGTCCTGTTACCTCGCGATCCTCAATGGGCTTATGTGTATTGGGATGTGCCCAATTCTCAAAAAGAAGAGCTGCGCCGCCAAGGTGGGCAGCAGTTGGCATTGCGCTTGTACGATGCCACTGATGTTAACTTGGATTACCAAACTCCCAACAACTTGCAGGAATACAACAGCGATGAGCTGGCGCGGGAATGGTATTTGCCGATCCCCATTAGCGATCGCGATTATGTAGCCGAAATTGGCTATCGTTGTGCTGACGGTCGTTGGTTGGTATTGACTCGTTCTAAAGTTGTGCATGTTCCCCCAGTATTCCCATCGGAATGGGTGGAAGACAATTTTATTACTGTGCCTTGGGATCAAACCCTCAAAGGTCAAACCTTCTTCAACTTGGTTCCCCCAGAGAAGAAAGCGGCTACTGCGCCTGAAGCAACAACAACAAGTAGTAGTGAATCATCGTCCTACGACGAAATCTTTAACATAGCCCGTGAAGCTGAAGTTCAGAGAATCTCTGGGTCACTCTATGGCTCTATGCAGCATGAGGCAGGAGTTAGTCCAGCGCCTGAGTCGATTAGCTCCTACATCTTCCCTTCGGGTGCAGGCTTGTTTGCAGCAGGTGCAGTCAGTGCTAGTGGTATCAACTACTCTGGCATTGGTATGTCCAGCTACAGTTTCTTCTCTAGCGAAGCCCCAATCCGTCCTCGTCAGTTCTGGTTAGTTGCCGATGCTGAGTTGATTGTTTATGGTGCAACTGAGCCTGATGCTTCTGTTACCATTGGCGGTCGTCCGATCAAGCTCAATGCTGACGGTACATTCCGCTTCCATACTTCTTTCCAAGATGGTATTCAAGATTATCCAATCTTTGCGGTTGCATCAGATGGCGAACAAAATCGCGCAATTCATATGAAGTTCGAGCGTCAAACTCTTGAGCGTCGCACTAACACCAAGGAAGAAGCAATTCCTGAATGGATTAGTTAAATTTCTAAAATGCGATCGCAACAAAAAAAGCCCTGCTAAGCAGGGCTTTTTTATTGGGGTAAAAAAGGCGCAAAGCGCCTCTTTTACTTGAATTGCGTGTTTCTTGAATTGCTTTAAAAAGCATTACTCCACAACTTTTTCTTTAAATTGCTTACCAGCCGAAAAAGCAGGAACGCGGGTGGCGGCGATTACCATTTTTTCACCAGTGCGAGGGTTGCGACCTTCGCGCTCTTGGCGATCGCGTGGCTCGAATGAACCAAAGCCGACTAAAGTAACGCGATCGCCTTCAGCCACAGCATCAACAATTGATTCGAGAGCCGCAGTAACGATCAATTCAATATTTTTCTTAGATACGGATACCTTTTCGGCGATCGCATCTACTAATTCACCTTTATTCACAGATGTAGCTCCTATTTCGCTTGAGATTAAGAAATAATTTTTGAGGGTTGCTATCAGGATTGCTTTGGTGCGAAGCGCCGCATCAATCCCTAAGACGGAATCAATACTACAGCACCTATGGCAGTCGTCAAGCGCTTTTGACAAAACTTTTAAAACTTCCTAATAAAAAACTAGTGACCACGAAGTGGTCACTAGTTTTTTATTAGCGTGCAGCTTGACGCATATAATCACTCCAAACCTTTGCCGCGACTGCACTTGAACCATTTGTCACCCCTTCGTCATTACCAAGCCAAACGGCTGTAACTAGATTTCGTCTGGGCATCGCACCAATAAACCAAAGATCGCGACCTTCATCAGTAGTTCCTGTTTTACCGATAACAGTCCCTTGAGGAATCGCCGCCGATCGCCCAGTACCGTATTGGACAACTCCACGCATCATATCGACCATTGTGCTAGCAACACCAGCATCAATTTTTTGTTGGGGCTTAAAAAAAGTACTTGCATCAAAAATAACGCGGCAGGTTTGACGATCTTTTGGGTTTTGACAATCAGCGCTATCGAGAATGCGTCTGATCGCGTGGGGCTTGATATATCTGCCCTCATTGACGACTGTGGCATAGGCTCCTGCCATCTCTAGGATTTTGACTTCATTGCCGCCTAGCACCATATTGCTCGATGCATCAAGCTTGGCTGTGATCCCCAAATTTTTTGCCATTTTGACGACATTATCGAAACCTGCGGCCTCAGCAACTCTGACTGCGACTACGTTTTCTGACAAGGCAAAGCCCCGATACATATCGATCGCACCACTACCGCCATTGTGACAGCCAGTAATCCCAGAGAGGCTACTACAGGAATAAGTGGTACTAGGAGAAATTCCGCGATCAACGGCGGCAGCATAGCTGAATAATTTAAAAGTGGAACCTGATTGACGCAGGGATTGGGAAGCGCGATTAAACTGGCTTGCCTTGTAATCGACACCACCTGTCATCGTCAATAGTGAACCATCGCTACTATTTACCGTGACGATCGCCCCTTGACTAAAGCCGTAACTCCCACCCTCGCGAGCTACAGCATCACGCAGCGCTTCATCAGAAGCTTTTTGCATAGCGAGATCAAGGTTTGTCTCGACGATCAGATTACCTTCTCTAGCAAAGTTGTCCCCAAGAATGTCTTGCAACTCTTCAAACACATAGCTGTAGTAATAGGGAGCAACTGAACCCTGTAGCTTAGTTTTCGCGGCTTCATTAAGAATTAGGATCGATCGCCTTGCCCGTTCTGCGTCCTTGTCAGTAATCATCCCCAATTCCGCCATGCGATTGAGAATGCGATCGCGATATTCGATCGCTAAGTTCTTATTTTTAAAAGGATTGATCGTTTCAGGTGAAGGTAATAGCCCGACTAGAGTTGCTGCTTCAGAGAGAGATAGTTCTGAAGCTTCCTTCCCAAAATAAAGTTTGGCAGCATCTTTAAATCCATAAACGCCATAGCCAGCATAGGCTCGATTCAGGTATAGGCGCAGAATTTCTTCTTTGTTATAGGTAAATGTGAGTTTAATTGCCGCCGCCGCCTCGCGCCATTTGCGACCTGCGGAGTCGTCTGTGCCTACATAGGTTTTGCCTAGCAAATTTCTCGCTAACTGCTGTGTGACTGTACTAGCGCCTTCTAAGCGCTCGCCCCGACTGCGGACATTGGTGACGAGCGCTCTCGCTACGCCCACAGGATCAACGCCAATATTCCAATAAAAAGAAGTATCTTCAGAGGCAATTACAGCCTTGGGAATAAACTGCCCAAATTCGGCGAAGGTAGCATATTCTGTATGGTTGGCGATATCGGTGGGATCGAGTCGTTTGATATTATCGCCAGCTAAGACTTCTACGGGTCCTTGTTGGGTGACGGGTAAAGGCTTAAGGTCAGGAACACGACTAAGTTCATAGCCGATCGCTAAAATCATCATCCCTGCGATCGCGCCAATACCAATTCCCGTATATTGCACAGTGCGAATATACCAAGGCGGCGGATCAAGGTAGCGAATGGTGGCGGCTTCGGCAAGTTCTGGGGGGCCCAGCGTAATTTTCATTTTATGCCGCAATGGCACTGACTTGAGACGCTGCTTATCGCGATAAATGCCATTAGTTGAGTCTTGATCTTGGAGAATAAATTGGGCTTTCTTTTTAGTGCGATCGCGAACTAGTTGCGCGTGGACTTGGCTCACGAGTGGCGTTTGCACGACAATATCGCATTTACCTGTACTGCGTCCAAGAATATAGCGATCGCCCACTAAGTCATAAATTTCAGGCTTGTCTTTTTGCGATCGGCGCACTTCCAACTTAGGGACACGTTCTTTCGGATTAATTTTCAATACACCATTAACTACCTGTGTAAGTTGATGGATTTGGGTCATCAACTTGGATTTAGGTGGTTTTGGCTGTGATGGTGGCTGTGGCGGTTGTGGCGATTTCATAGATAGCTAGGACGTAAAATTTACAAGCACGGTTTCCAAAAGCGAATATAGGTTAGCGCGTAAAATTAAAGCTTAAAGTTTGTAAACTATTTTATAAATCCTCTGAAATATTGGTTGAGCATTGTATTTATATTGATGATACTCTTGACGAATTTGTTCGAGAACTTCTAGTCTTTTTTGTGGTGACTGTTGCTGCCAATATTTGAAATCACTGGTTTGTTGTTTGATAGAAATTTTGGTAATTACTTTTTCCATATGGTTTAGATTATTTATTATTTGGGAATAGTGCTAATTTTAATTTCTCAATAGTTGCGATCGCATCTACAATTTCTTGCCGAAACACACCAGTAATGCGTGAATGGCTCAGAGGATTCATGATGATATTACGATAAAGTTCTACATCAAAAGCTAATAATTGATTCACATATAAAGTTCCGTTTGTCTTTTTAGCTTTTCTTACCTCTTGCCAAAAGTCATCACTCGTCAATTTTTTAGACTCTTCTTTGTACGTGATTTTTACTTTGTTGTCATTACAAAATTGCTTAAGAATGACCTCAAATGCATTACGCAAGTAGACAGCAGATGCTTTTAGTTCATGGTTACTTAGGTAATCCACAGCCTTTTCTAGATAATCTTTGTCTTGTTTCCAGATAGGGATTTCTAGATCGTCTTCAATTACACCACGATAAAGTTCTTGAAAGAGCCATGTCCTACTATCTAATCTTTGTTTGAGAATTTCATACCATTCTCTATCGTATGTCATTAAAAAAATCTGATAATCGCTAAATTTTTCTTTGAGAATGTCAATCAAAGGAAGACGATTAGACATATCTAGACCAATGAAAATATCATCCAAAACTAAAAGTTTAAGTTTTGGTTTTGGGGCAATAAGTAGAGATCCAAAATAAATAGCGATCGCTATTTGCAGAGACCGCAGCGTTATAATTTACCTAAAGAGCATGACAACCAAACTTTGGCAGGCAGATTATGCAAGCAACTGTGAGTGAACCTCAAATAGATTTAGAGCAAGAACTCGAACCACAAAT
>CASBRC010000231.1 GCA_949128015.1 Synechococcales cyanobacterium PMM_0003 | reverse complement strand
ATAATATACATTCAATAGGTTTAGTATGGAAAATCTACTGTCAAGGGTTACCTTTAATAGAGAGGTTCTTTGTGGCAAGCCTATTATCAGAGGCTTGAGGATCTCGGTGGCAATGATTTTAGAACTGTTGGCAAAAGGAGCCAGCACACAAGAAATTCTTGAAGACTACCCAGAGCTAGAAATAGCTGATATATATGCATCTTTGCTATATGCCCATAAGCTTGTTGCAAATGAAGAAATTTTTGAACGAGCAGCCGTATCCTAAAGTAATGAAATTTTTACTTGATGTAAATGCTAGTGGCGCTTTATTGAGCTTGCTAATCGAATTGGGTCACGATGTTATTTGTGTTAGAAATGTAAATCCTCAAATGGATGATGATGACATTATTGCTTGGGCAGTGCGAGAGAATCGAATCATCATTACCACTGATAATGACTTTGAGCAAATGATCTGGCAGCAAGACAAGCTGCATCGAGGAGTTTTGCGCTTGGAAAATCTACCGAGATTAGAACGGAAGATATTACTTCTAGAAGTTCTGGAAAATCACGGACAAAATTTAGCATTGGGAGCAGTTGTAATTGCAACTAAACAAAAAATTAGAATTCGCTGGAAATAAGTGCGATCGCAAATCTTCTACTCCCTATTAATGAAATCGCGATCGTTGAGGGAACACGAACTAATAAATTACCACCACAGACCAATTAGAGCGAGATTAATTTCGGTGTAACTTGATTCCTCTGTTGGTTGTACTTGATAATGACTAGCGAGAAGTTCTCTTAGGGTTTCCAATTCGAGATTATTTTGCGCGATCGCCTTATTTAATTTGTCCTTAACTGGCTTAAGGACTAAACGGATTTGCATGGCGCGAATCGAGTCAGGAGCATGATCTTCGACGAGGACATGACTTTGTAATAGATTAATCGATTTGAGATTTTGTTGAGTTGCGATCGCAGTAATTTCTTTACTCACCTCATCGACAAATTGACGATTGACATACTTCATCACCACAGGCTCAAGCAGAAACATTACTTCTTCTTGCTCCATGACTTTTTCGATTAGAGATCGCCAACGCAGAGACTCCAGAGCATTGATTAGCTCCGAGCCTGATGCTTGCAGATTCATCTCCGATCGCAAAGTTGAGAGAGATACAGGACGATGTTTGATTGCGAGCCAGTACAACACATCTTTTTCCAACTTTGAGAGTCGTTCAAATTGTTGATAAAGCAGCGTGCGTAACACATCACCCAGTGCTAGTGCCGTCTGTCTAAGAAATTCCGAAACATTGCCATTAAATAATTCCTGAATCGTCCCCGCAACAATCCGCAAAGCCGAAGGATTACCGCGATATTGTTGGACAAGAGCTTCTAATCCGTTTTCAGAACCCGTAAAGCCTCGCGCCCTTAAAAGCTCAAAAGCCCCTTGACGTTGCAAACCATTTACTTTGTAATAGCGAATTTGCTGATCATCCCCTTGATGCATCGAGATTTCTTTAGGTTGTTCGCGCCCAATCAAAATCAAAGAGCTTTGATGACGCTCAGAACCCACACGCTGCAATAATTCTGAATGCGCTTCACAACCTTGACGATAAGCCCCCACTAATTCACCATCTTGCAGTGTCGCCTCAAAGTCATCCAACACAATCAAACAACGCTTTTGGCGCAAAACTTCTAACAGATCAGAAATACCACAGCCAGTCTGCTGTGAAGTATTCAGAAATTGTAACAGATCGGCAATTAACTGCGCGGTTGGTTGTGCGCCCCGCAGCGATCGCCAAATAAAGCAATCAAACTGTGACTGCATATTTTCAACTAGCTTCACGGCTATAGCCGTTTTGCCAATGCCACCCATGCCGCAAATTGCCAGAAGATGACAGCGATCGCGGACAATCCATTGCTCTAATTTGGCAAGCTCTTCTATACGTCCATAAAAAGTCTGAATATTTGGAGCCTCGCCCCAATCTGCCATATTTGCGCCAGAACTATTGGGCGAATTGGCGACAGTATCATGCAAACTTTGACGTTGCGCTTTATATCCCTTTGCCTCTAGCCATTCAGGCACTTTTTCCCAGCGCAAAGTATTAAGCGGCTGATCGGCGATCGCTTCTAAAGATCGATACAATCCTTTATTTAACTCAACCCGTAACGCCCCCGAAGTCCAAGCTAGCTTAAATGCAAGCTGTCCTGGCCGATAGCGACAGAGCAAACCACGTAAGCAGGCTCTTTCAACTGGCTTAATTTCCTTGCCACTAGCAGCTTGTAAATCAACATAAAGCCGATTTAAGTCCCAGCTTTGAGCTGCTTCTGGGAACAGCCCTTCAATGTGGTCATTGTCAGATAACATGACAGGATATGGCGGCGTGCGATCGCATAGATGTTTATCAATTTATCTGAATCGTAACAAAAAAACGGCGATCGCTAGACATAATGCTTAAAGTGGCGGATGGTTTCAGGCTCAGACCCATATAAGATCATCGACTAAGATCAATACGTAAATCGTAGCTGATGTATATGATCAATACTAAAAGGAGTGTCATTAAACTATGTTAAGCAAGCTGCAACAACTAGGAACCAATGTAGATGGTCGTTATGCTAGCGATGATGAATTGCAGTTTATGGATACTTACATAAACTCTTTTGACTCGCGCGTTGAGGCTTATCGACAAATCAAAGCTGTCGAAAAAGAAATTGTGGCAACCGTTTTGTCAAGATTGCAAACATCTTATCCCAAATTACTCTTTCCAAAGGGTGAGGACATGCAAGGTAAGTGGAAACAAGACACCCTGAGGGTTTTGCGCTATTCAGCAATGACTGTCTTACTTGATGACCCAGAGCTTTTACGGCAGCAGTTTTTGTACTGGTTCCAATCGATCATGCAAGCCTTTGGCGCACAGGAAGCATGTAATATCACTTACCTAGTGATGCAAGATGTTGTAAAAGATATGCTGCCCAAAAATATTGCCGATTTATTATGCCCTGTTTTGGAGATAAATCGTAATTTGCTGGGATTACAATCCAAAAATTCGTAAAAGAGGAG
The DNA here is from genome assembly GCA_949128015.1 of Synechococcales cyanobacterium PMM_0003. Classification (GTDB taxonomy): domain Bacteria; phylum Cyanobacteriota; class Cyanobacteriia; order Pseudanabaenales; family Pseudanabaenaceae; genus Pseudanabaena. The sequence continues at coordinate 1,213 of CASBRC010000231.1, read as the reverse complement.
CGATTTTTTAAGGGTTAGGGGCTATGCCAAGAATTTTTGACAATATGCAGCAAAATCTGCTCCCCGAATTGCGAAAAACGCTAGAAGGGTCAACCAGAGCAGATTTTTGTGTGGGCTATGTCAATCTGAGGGGGTGGCGCTCGATTGAGGACAAGATCGAGCAGTTTGTGGGTACTGATGATGCAAGATGTCGATTGCTTGTAGGGATGCAGACATTACCTAAAGATGAATTACAGACATTGCTTAGTCTTAGCACTGAAGAGGATCGAATCTCTCTTAGTGAAGTCAGCAAAATTAAACGCCGCTACGTTGAAGAATTTCGATCGCAGTTGACCTATGGCGCACCAAATAACCAAGATGAAGCAGCATTACAAAGATTAAGCGCTCAGTTAAAAGCGGGAAAAGTCACCGTTAAACTATTTGCTCGTCATACTCTCCATGCCAAGCTCTACTTAGTTTATGTGCCAGAAAAAACGCCTCGTATTGCCTTTTTAGGAAGTAGCAACTTAACTCTATCTGGTTTATCGAAACAAGGTGAACTAAACATAGATGTTAACGATCATGTGGCTACAAAGACTCTAGAAACTTGGTTTGAGGACAAATGGACAGATAAATTTTGTGTTGATATCTCTCAAGAATTAGCAGAAATCATTGATGAAAGTTGGGCTAAGGAAAAATTAACACCGCCCTATCACATTTACCTAAAGATGGTTTACCACCTTTCCCAAGAAGCAAGGGCAGGGATAAATGAATATCGCTTACCCAAAGAGTTTAAGCTGTTTGATTTTCAGGCAGCAGCCGTCAAAATTGCGGCTCGTCATGTAAACAGACGCGGCGGCGTGATAATTGCCGATGTGGTGGGCTTAGGTAAAACGATGATCGCCACTGCCCTAGCAAGGGTTTTACAGGATGATTCTTTTCTAGAAACTCTGATTATTTGTCCTAAAAACCTTGTACCGATGTGGGAGGACTATGTAGCTCAGTATCGACTGATTGCTAAGGTAATGTCGATTAGTCGCGTTCAAGAAGAATTGCCTAATCTACGGCGTTATCGTGTGGTGTTGATTGATGAAAGTCATAACTTGCGAAACCGAGAGGGGCGGCGTTATCGTGCCATTCGAGAATATATCGAAACCAACGAAAGCAAATGTATTTTGTTGACTGCAACGCCCTATAACAAAACCTATCTTGACTTGTCTTCACAGTTCCAGTT
>CASBRC010000230.1 GCA_949128015.1 Synechococcales cyanobacterium PMM_0003 | reverse complement strand
CGCAACAACTTGGTTATGGTCGGACGATGAGAATTGTCGATTATCGAGTAGTGGCAACAGAAAAAGTTGTCGCTGATATTTGTCCTTATGTGGGTTTAGAAGCATTTACCAAAGAGACGGCAAAGTTTTTTAAGGGACGCGATCGCTTTGTGAGGTTGCTTTTACAAAAACTGAATGAATCGAGCTTTGTGCCTGTGATTGGGGCTTCGGGTAGTGGGAAGTCTTCGCTGGTAAGGTCGGGGTTGATTTCGGAATTAGAAGCACAGGGCAATTGGTTGATTTTGCCACCGATTAAGCCTGGGGATTTTTCTGACAATCCTGTGATGGGAATCTCTTGGGTATTGGCACAGGTTTGCGAACGGGCGGATGCCAGACGCGAAGTTAGCAAAGCGATCGCATTAGGAGATTTAGAAGCGGCGATCGCTTGTTTGACAGGACAGCAGAAGCTCTTGCTGATCGTCGATCAATTTGAGGAGGTGTTTACGGTCTGTCCTGCGGATAAGGAAACCGAACGCCAAAGGTTTATCGATTTGCTGGTGGGGATTATGCAGTACCCAGACTCGCGGCTGCGGGTGGTGACGACAATGAGAGCCGATTTTTTTGAAAATTGTCTTGGCTATCGCGGTTTGGGAGAGGCGATCCAACAGCATCAGGTTTTGTTATTGCCAATGGATGAAGCGGAACTACAAGAGGCGATCGCAAATCCAGCAAAAGAAGGAGGTTACGAACTAGGGGAAGGCTTACTGACAGCAATTTTGCGCGATATGCGGCGTGAGAAAAATTTGCTGCCTCTCTTGGAGTTTGCTCTGACTCAACTCTGGGAGAGTCGCGAAAACCGTCGATTGACCTTTGCTGCCTATGACGAGTTGGGTGGGGTGTTGGGGGCGTTGAATAAACACGCTACGCTTATTTATGATGCGCTGCGACCTCAGGAGCAGGAATGGGCTAAGCGGATTTGTTTGATGTTAGTGCGGACTGGTTTAGGGGAAAGGGATACGCGCCAGAGACAAACCAAGAGAGAACTTATAAAACTTGCTAAAGATGGCGATCTAGAAGATTTTCAGGAGGCGCTCGATCAGTTGGTGACGGGGCGACTATTGGTAACGGGTAAGGATGGCGATGGCGCGGCTTGGGTGGATATGGCGCATGAGGCTTTGATGGATAAATGGGATTACTTTGCGGAGTGGCGAGAAGAAAAACGTGAAGTGCTGCGTTTGGTGAACCGTGTTCGAGATGCCTTTGATGAATATGAGAATGCGTTAGATCAGGACAAGTTTTTATTGCCAGAAGGTGTGGTTGCCCAAATCGAGGAAGTGGAAGTTGCGATTAGCGATTACCTTACGCCTGAGCAACAGAACTTTGTGCAGCGCAATCGTTATAAATATAAACCTTGGCTCGATCCTGAGAATTTGCCTAAAATGGTAGATATTCCTAGCGGTACGTTCTGGATGGGTTCACCTGATGGCAAAGGTAATGATAATGAAAAGCCCTATCACCAAGTCTCCGTAACAGCATTTCGGATCGGTAAGTATCCTGTCACTCAGGCGCAATGGCGGACTGTGGCGATGTTCCCCAAAGTCGAGATTGATTTGATTCCAAATCCTTCTTACCATCGCGGTGATGATCGTCCTGTTGAGAAAGTGAATTGGTATGAGGCTCAAGAATTTTGTGCGCGGCTATCACGTCTGACTGGAGAGCGCTATCGTTTGCCTAGCGAGGCGGAATGGGAATATGCCTGTCGTGCAGGGGCATCTGACTATACTGAGTACTGTTTTGGTGACGATCCTAGCCAGTTAGATGACTATGGATGGTATGGCAACAACAGTGGCGATTACCCGATCGATACTGATCGTCTTTGGGAAGAAGTGAAAGGAGATAATAACCGATATTTGCAACGTCTAAACCAAAACAATAATGGTACGCATCCTGTAGGACAGAAACTACCTAATGTTTGGGAACTTTACGATCTGCATGGCAATGTTTGGGAATGGTGCGCTGATGATTGGCATGATTATGAAGGAGCGCCAATTGACTCACAGATTTGGACAAAAGATATTAAGAATCATGAAGAAGGCGGCGAAACTAAAAAGCTGCTTCGCGGCGGTTCGTGGATCAACCTTGCTAGGAATTGTCGGTCTGCCTATCGTGACTACGACTACGCGCGTCCTGCTAACTACAACCTCGGTTTTCGAGTTGTATGCGTAGTGCGGTGAGGACTCCCTTCTTTGTTCTTTTGCCCTTTCGCCCTTTACACTTCTTCATATTTCTTTACACTTCTTTATTAGCCCTTCGCCGTTAGGCGATCAAATTTTTTTTGAGAAATACCAAAACCAACCGTAGGGGCAAAGCATTCCCGCGGAAATTTATGACATTAGCGATCGCCTCACAATGGGGATGCTTTGCCCAACACCTCGAACATTTGCAGGGACAATACAAAGTCTGAATCACGGATTAAGCGGATTTAAGGATTTCGCTGATTTTTTTTTGATATGAGAAAAGCCTAACAGATTGAAAAATCAAAAATCTGTGTAATCCCATAATCCGTCAAATCCGTGATTCAGCCCTTTTTCGCACAATGCGATCGATGAGTTGCGATCGCATTGTGTTTATTGGTAGAGCGATCGCAAAAAACAAAATGACTTGAGCTGAAGATGCGGAGGTATGGAAAAAGACATCCACAGTTACTCAAGGCGCATCTATTCTCTTAGTAATTTTTATCGGCAACCCCAAACAACCGACGATCTTAATTCATGAATTGATCGATGGAGAATATCAAGTTACGCAATTTAGAGATGAAGAGAGAATCATCTCACCAACTTTCCTAGAACTAGTTTTAACGGCGAACCAAGTTTTTCAAGTGGAAGCCCTGCAATAAATTGCGGGCTGAAAGCTTAAACCCGTTGAAACGGGTTAATTGAAAATCGATTAGTCAGTTTTAACTGACGATATTCTTTGAGCCAAGAACTTTAGTTCTTGGTAATCCTTAAGTTCCACGTAACATCAAAGAAAGTCCAAGAAATAGTGGTGCGGCGCAAAGCGCCGCACCACTATTTCTTGGGTGGGAAGGGAGTATTAATTTTCTTAGTGGATTTTGAGGATCTCTTGACAATTGCGCTAGATTAGCAATAGTGCTGAGAGTGGGGCTTTACCAGTGAAAAAACTAATTAATATTCAGGGTATTTGTCAAAGCTTGGGCAAGAAACCTTAGTATCAACTGATGTTACGTGGAAGCTCTTAAAAACCTCACCCCTAGCCCCTCTCCTTGCAAAGGAGAGGGGAACAAGAAAAAACTCTGGCTCCCCTTCTCCTTGCAAGGAGAAGGGGTTG
>CASBRC010000229.1 GCA_949128015.1 Synechococcales cyanobacterium PMM_0003 | reverse complement strand
GTACGCTCCTTTACGTTGAGTAACTTTACGCTTAAGGATGTGGGAAATCTTTATCAGCAACATACTGAGGCAACGGGACAAATATTTACCGATGAAGCGATCGCTTTAGCTTTTCATTTGACACAGGGACAGCCTTGGTTGGTTAATGCGATCGCTAAAGAAATAGTTGAATATATTGCTAAAGACCCAACCACTCCAATTACAGTTGATTTAGTGAATCAAGCGAAGGAAATACTGATCAAGAGACAGGATACGCATCTGGATAGCCTCGCTGAGAGACTGAGAGAAGATAGAGTCAGAGTGATTATCCAACCAATTCTATCAGGGCAGGAACTAGTCAATATGCCCGAAGATGACTTACGCTTTGTCCTCGACTTAGGCTTGTGTAGCCGAGATAGTAGGGGAGGTATCCAAATTGCCAATCCCATCTATCGAGAAATAATTCCTAAAGTATTAGCTTCGATTACGATCGCGTCTTTAACTTCAATAGCCCCAACATGGCTAGATAATGATGGTAACCTCAATGCCCAAGCGCTACTAGATTCGTTTATATTATTCTGGCGGCAGCATGGAGAACCATTATTTGGAAGTACACCCTATCCAGAGATTGCCCCACACATAGTATTGATGGCTTTTCTCCACCGTGTTGTTAATGGTGGTGGGACACTGGAAAGGGAATATGCAATCGGTTCGGGCAAGATGGATATTTGTCTGCGCTATGGCAAACTGACTTTGGCAATGGAGTTGAAGGTATGGAGGGACGGCAGACCCGATCCACTCAAGGAAGGATTGCCACAATTGGATAAGTACTTATCGGGGTTGAGTTTGGATACAGGATGGTTGGTGATCTTTGATCGCCGTAAGGGTTTGCCGCCGATAAGCGATCGCACTACGACCGAGATAGCAATCAGCCCCGCAGGTCGTAATATTATTGTGATTCGTGGCTAGATGACTAATCCAATACAAGCTGATATGTCCATCTCAGAGCCAATTTTAGTTGTTTACTGCGAACTGCCTAAATTGACCGTCACTTCAGAATTACGACAAGCAAGGGTTGATGAGTCGCCCAATTTAAGAATTGTCACTTAGTCTGCAAAACTAAACAATCCCTAAAGCCTCCTTAAAAAGCAGGCTGAGAGAAGCTAAACGATTCTTAAATTGGATTTAATATTACATTTTATAACGAAATCAATCAATGCATTTATCTCAATTATTAAATCAAGCATAGTTTTGAGAAAGTAAAAGCACATAAGCTAAAGCTTTACTAAAAGTAAGTTTTAATTTCACTCGCGAGATATCTGAGAGAGCATTTATGACAATACCAAATGTGCAAGCAACTGTTCCTGAAGACCAGATTAATCAAGCAAGCGATCGCACAGTTGATGGCGATGGCTTCTTAGATGACGAAGAAGTAGTCGAGCCAAAAATATTTGGAAAGGACGGTAGCCCTGTATCCAATAAATTAGTACCAGATACAGCCACAACAGTAGACATCATTGCATCAGAGCAAAAAGCCAAACCTTCCGCATTAGGGGTGAAATGAGCAACGTTACCGAAACTTACGCTAAGCCTGAGATCTGAACCAATATTGATACAAACACCGCCCAAAATCCAGAAAAGTAAACAAGAAATACTTATCAATGAATCCCTAAACAGCCAAAACGATGTTGTGAGATAGATAAGTATTTCTTAATTCGTAAGCTTATTGTCAATAGGCTAAAATCACTGTGACTATCGAAACTTGAAAGTATTGCTAGGAAAGCATTTAAGCCCCTAGCTTACGATAATGGCACTTTTCGTAAGCTACGAGTTTAAACGCTTTCAGATGAAGCGTACATTTTGATAGATATCGCCTGAAATCTATATATAGCGATATACAAGATCAGCATCACTTTTTGTATAGTTACTCTCATTTCACCCCCAACAACTGTTAATGATATTGTCAAACGCCACAGGCAGGCAGTCCAGAAATTTACAAAGATGAAATGTGAATCAGAAGAGCTTACATAGCAAGTGTTTCAGCCTCAGTTTAAATTTCTGTACAATTGTTCATCTCACCCCGTTATGAGCTACGGTTTACACACAAGTCAAAAAGCTATGCACACAAGTCTGAAAAATATTGCTATACAAGGATTTCAGGATTTAAATATATTCTCAATAATTTAAGCTTATTGAGAATATACGACGAGGAATCAAGGTTTCAAGAACCCCAAATATCCCGAATCGGATTTAAGCCGACTTGTGTGTAAACCGTAGCGTTATGAGGGGGGGAACTCTAACCAAAATTTCGCAAGCGACGGGTTTGGGGAAAGCTAGTTTGTACCATTATTTTCCCAAGGGCAAAGCCGAGATGGTAGAAACAGCGCTGTCTTGTCTGGGGCAATGGTTTGAGGCGAATGTCCTAAAATCGCGCGCGATCGCACCATCATTTATAGAAGACGATCGCACTAATATGCGTGCTAAGACGATCGCTAAATTCGAGTTGATGTGTTGTGAGAAGTTGGCTCTATTTTTTAATGAGGGCGAGAATTCTTGCCTATGGACAGTTTTGCTAATGGAGCAGTCGAGTGATGATCTGTTTCACGCGCAAATCTATCAGGCTTATTCGATCGATGTGGATCAGGGCGATCGCGCAGGTGCTGATTGCCTCAGGTTTGGACAGGCGATCGGCTAGAGAAAGGGGTGAAGATGCGGAGACCGTTATTCAAGGTGCGTTAATCGTATCTCACGGTTTGAGAGATTTCAGTCACTTTCAGAGAATCTTGAAAAATTTACTGCAACAGCTTTGTCGAGGAATATAGATTGATGACTCGTTGCCCAATTGCCCAATTGGGCAATTTTTTAGTTTTGTTTTCCGTCACAGGCGGAAAACAAAATGTTGTATTTTCAACAGCTATTTTTTACAAATATACTGGATTTGGTATAAACTTTTTGTAATTGCTCAACCTAGAGCAAATAAGGATTGAAGAGGGTCTAAAGCGGCAAGAATGGATTCAAAAGTGGATAAACCTTGTCTCCTTCCAGTAT
>CASBRC010000228.1 GCA_949128015.1 Synechococcales cyanobacterium PMM_0003 | reverse complement strand
GATTCTTTCTTTGTTGATTATTCGATGTTTGTGCAGACTGATTCGGGCGAAAAAGCGGTCAAAGGTATTTATGCTGGCAAAGAATGGGAACCCAAGGCTTACAACTTACAGATTAATCGCTCTCAGCAACAATTAGTAGCATTGCAAAGACCAAGCAAAACTGTAGAACGCGGACAATATCGTACTTACTTTGCACCTGAGGCGGCTTCTGAGTTATTGGGCTTTTTAGCTTACAGTGCAGGAGAGTCGAGTTTGCAGCAGAGTAGTAGCGCTCTATTGAAGTTAAAGAATCAAGAAAGAACGCTCTCACCATTGCTATCCATTAGTGAAAATTTCACCTATGGCAATGTGCCGCGTTTTAATGACTTAGGGGAAGTTGCTCCTGAGTATTTATCGATTATTGAGCATGGGAAGCTCGTTAATACACTAGTCAGTTCGCGGAGTGCCAAAGAATATGGCAAAGAAGCTAATGGTGCGGATGGTGAAGAGTCAATGCGATCGCCTGAAGTTGCCGCTGGAAATTTAGCCGAGTCGGATATTCTTAAACGCTTAGATACGGGACTCTATCTATCTAATTTGCATTATCTAAATTGGAGCGATCGCAGTGGCGGCAGAATTACTGGCATGACTCGCTATGCTTGTTTCTGGGTTGATAATGGCGAATTTATCGCTCCCATCGAGAATCTCCGCTTTGATGATAGCATCTATGATTTTCTTGGTGAAAACCTCGAAGCTTTTACCGATTTTCGCGAATTTATTCCTAATACAGGTACTTATGAAATGCGATCGCTGGGAGGTATCCTTGTGCCAGGAATGTTGGTAAAAGACTTTACATTTACTCTTTAAACCTTCTAAATCCAAAAGAGAGAAGTGGCGCTAAGCTCCACTTCTCTCTTTTGAACAAAAACATTAAAAGGGCTGCGAAGCAGCCCTTTTAATGTTTTTGTTAGTTTTAGTTTGATCGCAAAGTGTTATAAATTCATTAAACTGCGATCGCAGCCGCTTTAGTTGTACCTAGAGATTCCATTACCAAATCTGCAAGATCGTTGATAAATACTGGATGACTATTTAAGGCAGGAACGCGATCAAAGTTATGAATGCCAGCTTCTTGGGCAACTTCACGATATTCGATATCAATTTCTTGCAAAGTTTCGATATGTTCCGAGACGAAACTAATGGGAACGACTAAAAGATCGTTAACACCACGCTTGGCGAGATTCTTAATTGCTTCCTCAGTATAGGGTTGCAACCACTCGACAGGACCAACACGACTTTGATAAGCGAGGGTATGGGCGTTATAGCGCTGATAGTCACGGCGAAGTGCCTTCATAATTCCATCAACACAGTTTTCCATTTCTGATTGATAGGGATCGCCGTATTTAGTCACATACTTCACAGGCACGCCATGAGCGCTAAAGAAAAGATGCACATTTTCAGGCTCGGCAAAAGATTGCAATTTAGCATCGATCAATTCATTCATGGCGCGAATGTAACCAGTGCGTTCGTACCACGATTTAATTGTGATCTTCTCGATCGCTTGCAGCTCTGGATCATTTTCCCAGAGAGTATCCAATTGCTTGATACTCGAACCGCTAGTACTGATTGAATATTGAGGATATAAGGGCAGAACCACGAGGCGCGTAATGCCATCTTGTTTGATTTGGGCGATCGTCTCCTCAGTATAAGGATGCCAGTAACGCATGGCTACATAAACCTTGGCATCGACTCCATGACGCTGCAAGACATTTTCGATATTTTCGCCTTGTTCTTTCGTAAGCTGAAGCAAGGGTGAGCCACCGCCAATCAGGCGGTAATTTTCTTGGCTGATGGGGGCGCGACTTGCCGCAATTAGTGACGCGATCGGCTTTTGTAAAAAAGGAAACGGGAGGCGAATAATTTCTGGATCGGCGAATAAGTTGTACAAGAAAAGGTAGACATCATCTAACTTTTCAGGACCTCCCAAATTTAATAGCATTACTCCAACGCGACCAGACATAAAACAGTTTCCTAAATTTTTGATAAATTAATAGCTTGGTAAGCATGAGTGACAATGACCGTCGCCCATCCTAAATGAATAAATTGAATTTTTTATAAACTTTTATTTTATAAAGCGAAATTTTAAAACTCTTTCTAAATCTTAGTCTAAGTTTATTGATTAAGTATAAGCTTTTGTTTTTAGAGGCTGCGAGCTAAAGCAAGTTGTCACAAAGCCACACCCTAGTCACGTCGCTTATCTAGCCATTGCTTGACACAGGCTTCTAATCGATCAATATCCAAAGGCTTTGTCAGATAATCATCACAACCTGATGCGATCGCAGTTTCTTTATCGCCTTTCATCGCATGGGCAGTTACCGCCACAATCGGGATCTTGGCGGTGAGATCATTAGCCTTGAGTTGTCGAGCAACTTCCCATCCATCGATCTCTGGCAAAGAGAGATCGAGCAAAATCAGATCGGGATGATTAGTTTCTAGCCAATCTAAAGCAGCCTGACCATCTTGGATACAAGTGACGCAGTAGCCTGAGTCTTGAAACACCTGCTCCACCAAAACTTGGTTGTCAGGTGCATCTTCGACAACTAGGATTAGTGGCTGGCTTTTAGATGCGGGCATAGGTGCTGAGAGGTTCTTTGATGAACTTAATATAGAGATGTTTAAATGTTGATCGTACTACTCTAGGTAGTCCAAAAT
>CASBRC010000227.1 GCA_949128015.1 Synechococcales cyanobacterium PMM_0003 | reverse complement strand
GCTTGGTAAGCGCGTTGCGATTATATTAAAAAAAATGTCGCAACGCGACATTTTTTTTAATATAATCGCTAGTTTAGTTTGATTGGCTAAAGGCAGCGACAAATGCAGAAGATAAACACTGTAAAGCTCCCGATCGCAAATATTCTCAGCACCGCCTCACGGGGCTTGGCTGTAACTGCTATAAGTGGCTACCAAAAATTTATTTCACCCCATAAAGGCTTTGCTTGCGCCCATCGAGTGTTGTATGGCTGCGAGTCTTGTTCTCAATATTTTAAGCAGGTGATTGCGGAAGAGGGGATTTTTATTGCGATCGCAAATGCGAAAGGGCGCTTTCAAGAATGCCGTGAAGCTAATGAAATCATAAAAAAGCGGCGAGCAAAATGTAAATCACGACGAGAGTATTACGCCAGTCGCTTACCAGCAAACACCGTAGCTATTGAGTCAGGTGAGCCTGAAAATTCTGATATTCCTGAAGATGCAGAGCAGCCAAACAATGAAAAAATTGGCGGTTCGCAATGGCAACGTAAACAGCGATCGCAGAACAGCGATAATAACAATAGTGGGGCTAGTGATCATTGCAATAATTGGGCTGACTGTTCGAGCTGCAATCTAGATCCTAGTGATTGCTTTACATGGCGTAACTCCGATAACTCTTCTGATGCTTCGGAATGTCCTGATTTAAGTTGCCCTGACTTAAGTTGTGACAATGCTGACTGTCTTTCAGGAATGGATTGTAGTGGGCTAGACTGTGGTGGTTGCGGTGGGCTAGATTGTGGTGGTTGCGGTTAAATTTTATGATCGAGCATGACGTATTAATTATTGGTGGTGGACTAGCTGGATCTAGAGCTGCCTTGGCGGTCGCCCAAAATTATCCTGATCTGAGTGTGGGACTTGTTTCTAAGGTGCATCCGATCCGATCGCACTCCGTCGCTGCACAGGGTGGAATCGCCGCTTCCCTCAAAAATGCCGATGATGATGACTGGCTCACCCATGCCTTTGATACAGTCAAAGGCTCCGATTATCTTGCCGATCAAAATGCTGTCCAAGTTTTGACCCAATCGGCTCCCGAAGTAATTATTGATCTAGAACATTTAGGGGTGTTATTTTCCCGTACTGAAAATGGCAAGATCTCGCAAAGAGCTTTTGGGGGACATACCAATAGCCGTGCTTGCTATGCCGCCGATAAAACGGGTCATGCGATTTTACATGAATTAGTCATGAATTTGCTACGACTAGGCGGCACAATTTACCAAGAATGGTACGTGATGCAGTTGATTTATGAAGAGGGAAATAATGGTCAGGAAGTTAAGGGAGTCGTCGCCTACAGTCTAGAAACTTCAGAAATACAAGTGTTTCGTGCCAAGGCGGTCTTGTGCGCCACAGGCGGCTATGGCAGGGTTTTTAATACGACTTCTAATGATTTTGCATCAACAGGTGATGGATTGTGCTTGACAGCCAACATTGGCTTGCCGCTTCAAGACATGGAATTTGTGCAGTTCCATCCTACGGGTTTGTATCCTGCGGGAGTATTAATTTCTGAAGCTGTGCGTGGTGAAGGAGCCTACTTAATTAATGATTTAGGCGATCGCTTTATGGCGAATTATCCGATCAGCAAAAATCGGATGGAACTCTCTCCCCGTGACATTACTTCACGGAATATTGCCTGTGAAATCATGGCAGGACGCGGTATCAATGGCGGAAATTATGTTCATCTAGATGTGCGTCATTTAGGTCGAGAGAAAATTATTAGTCGGATCCCCTTTGCCCGTGAAGAAGGCTTGCGCCTAGCAGGTGTTGACTGTATTGATCATCCTCTGCCCGTGCGTCCAACCGCACATTATTCGATGGGCGGCATTCCTACCAATATCGATTGTCAGGTGATTGGTAGAGATAGCAAGGCGATCGCAGGATTTTTTGCGGCGGGTGAATGTGCTTGTTTGTCGGTACATGGCGCAAATCGTTTGGGCGCTAACTCATTATTAGAATGTGTAGTCTTTGGCAAACGTGCTGGTGAAAAGTTGGGCGCATACGTTCGCGATCGCAATATGCCCGAAATCGATCCGCGCTCATATTTGGCTGAAGCTGAAGCTAAGCTAAAAGGCGTGTTATCAAAAAAAGGTAACTCGCGGATTGCCGATATTCGTCAACAATTGCAAGACACGATGACCGAGCATTGTGGGATTTTTCGCGATGATCAGCTTTTGCGAGATGGCTTAGCGAAACTACAAACTATTCGCGATCGTTACGAAAATGATTTATTAGTAGACGATAATAGTTCTGTATTCAATATGGAATTAATGCAAGCGATCGAATTAAAAAATCTTTTCACAGTCGGCGAAATCATTATGTCCAGCGCTTTATCACGCCAAGAAAGTCGCGGCGCACATTCTCGCGAAGACTATCCTCAGCGTGATGATGCAAATTTTCTCAAACATACTCTAGGCTATCTAGAAAGTGATAAGGTAAAAACTAGCGATCGCCCAGTTGACATGAGCTTGCAATTACTTGATTGCGATCGGTTTACACCCCAAGAACGAAAGTATTAATATAAAGCTAGCCTTAGTTTTGTAAACATATATCTATGCAACTTTACGAGTAAAAGTGTGGCGAAAGAAGAATTTATAAAACTGCTTAATCAAGGCACAAATATCTGGAACAAATGGAAAGAATCCTATCCTGATATGCGCGGCGTTGATCTTAGTGAAATTCAGCTTGAGGGTCTCAATCTGACGGGGATCGATCTGAGTATGGTCAATCTGCGTGGGGCAAAGTTGCATAACGTGAATCTATCATCTGCTAACCTGCGCGGCGCAGACTTAAGCATGGCAAATCTCAGAGGTATAGATCTTAAAAGTGTAAATCTAGTTGCCGCTCATCTCAGTATGGTCTGCCTAAGTGAAGCCAATCTTAGTCATGCAAACTTAAGTGGAGCTGATCTGCGCGGATCGAACTTGCGGCTGTCTAATCTCGATATGGCTGACTTATCGACAGCTAAACTAAATATGTCTAGCTTGAATGGAGTTAGCATGATTGGCGCAATTTTGATTGGCGCTAATTTAAGCCGAGCGGAGTTAAGGGAGGCTAATCTTGCAGGAACTGATTTTAGTCGTGCTAACTTGAGCGAAGCCGATCTATCTCACAGTAATCTGAATGTCTCAATTTTAGTAGGAACGGACTTGATCGGTGCGACTTTGGTAGACATCGATCTCAGTGAGTCAAATCTATCACGAGCAAATTTAATCGGCGCAAATCTCTATCGGGCAAATTTGTGTGGCTGCGATCTAATTGGAGCTGATCTGCGAGGGGCTAATTGTAGTGAGGCTTATTTTATTGGCGCTGATTTAAGCCGTGCTGATTTAAGTCGTGCCGAGTTTACCAGTGCCAATCTCAGTAAAGCGAATTTAAGTGGTGCAAATATAGAAACTACTGACTTTCAAGATGCGATTTTGCCAGATGTTTGGTAGCTGCCAATAAAAAGATATTAATACACTTGGCAAAAAGATACTTGTTGTCTTGATATATCCTAGATAATACGTTTAAATCATTAATTAAGGAGATTTGCTTTAGCAGTAATACAAATGGATAAAAATTTACCAATTAAGTTTTCATGGGGTCTATTTTGCCGTAGATCGATTATAGATAGGGATACAGGAGAGTTATCTGCTATTGATATTACGCCAGCATTAAAAGTACAACAAATACAAACAGTTCGTATAGACTCTAACAACTCAAAGATTCTAATAAATCTAGGAAAAATGAATGTTGTTGCATTTTTTGAAAGAGTTGATGGTTCTAGCAACAAAATCAGTGAAAGTTTAAATATTGAATTTTCACAAT
>CASBRC010000226.1 GCA_949128015.1 Synechococcales cyanobacterium PMM_0003 | reverse complement strand
GCCGCAGGGATAAAATTATCTACGGCTTTGGCGATATTTACATCATTGGGAATCTTCGTTTTAAAAATCTTGGCGCTACTAAAATCAGTAGCTACGCGATCCATGACTTTTTGGTAATAGCGGCTCAAGGTAAATCCAGCCGACATGCTAAATACAATTCCTAAAAGTTGAATATTGACTGAATTATCTGCTCGATAGACTTCACGCAACTTCTCGATACGTCTTTGCAATAGCTGAATACCTACTACTGACAGAGGTTCAGGACGCGCAGGCATTAGATAATAATCACTGGCGACAAGGCTACTGCGGGTGATCAGGTTATATCCAGGAGCGCAGTCAAGAATAATGAAATCATAGCTTTGCATTGCTGGGGCGAGAATACCTTTGATTAAGGTCTGCTCAAACTTGCTCCAAGTCTGCTGAAAAGTCTGCTTTTCTTCATATAGTAGCGATCGGTTATAGAGCATTTCCGAGACTAAAAATTCATCGTATAAGTCGATATCGCCGACTAATAGATCTAAGCCTTGAACTTTGCAAACATGAGGAATTACCAAATCTTTAATTTGGTAAACTCTCTCCTCTGGATCATTAACTTGCACTCCATAACGGTTGATCGCTTGACTGACTAGATTCCGCAATGTGCGATTTTCTTTGCGGCACTTAGCAAAATCGGCTGGGGAGATCATGCTGAGAGTGGCGCTGATTTGGGTATCTAAATCTACGACTAAAACCTTTTTGCGATGGATTTTCGCCAAGCAGGTGGCAATGTTGACAGTTAAGGTAGTCTTACCAACTCCACCTTTCATATTTACTGTTGCTATTACTCTTGCCATTGTTGGAACACTCGCGAAATATAGTTTTAAGGATAGGCTTAATAGCTTATTAGGCCTAAATCATTTTAAGTGAGACAACAATACACTATTAGACTATCCAGTCGTCAGTAAAAAATCACTATATTTTATTTTCTTCAAAGAGTTTTTTCTAAGTATGCTACTTTCACCCTAAGGCAGATTTTGATCCAACGAACCAGTAAATTCCTTGAAAGATATGCTCTGTATGCTTTTCAAGGAATTTACTGGTTCGGGTTTAATTAGTTGAGATTTGGGTTAACTACATGTCCTCTGGTCGGGTCAGGAATAAATAAGCCAAGGCGAAGCGATCGCAACATAGCTTCCCAGACAATTCGCATTTGTTCTTCGCCCTCTGTCCAATAGTCAAAAGTGAATAGAACTTGCACATCGCCACCAATACCTACCAAAATTCGCGATGTTGCTTCTCTTTTTTCAGTAGCGTCAATATAACGAATGTCTGCCCAGACTAGTCGCATCCCATCACGATTAGCACCGCTAACCTTACTTTTATGGAGAATTTCGCGATCGTCATCATTGAGAATTTGCTGGAGTGTTTTTTTGAGCGGAAATGTATGCCAATCATGGGGCGGTAAGCGATTAAAGGACATTTCTAATGCGCCTGTGTCATCGGTTGGTTCAAAGTCATGAAAGCTCACCGACTTTTCTTTGAATTTCACGATCCAATCTTTGGGGAAGTCAAATCGCACTGCGCCGCGATCGGCAACAAATATCTTGTATCCTTCTTCTGACTCCCAGCCATGATCGCTGCGTAAAGTTAGATCTTTTTTTATCATGTTTTTTCGTGAAGATATTAGGAGGGGCTTGGCAGCTTTCTCTACTTTATTTTATTTTTAGGGCTTTTTACTTCTGGGAAAAAGCAGGTAAAATAAATGCGATCGCAATACCACCAATAACGAGGATCTCAAAAATGAGTAAAACCTTGCTAGAAGGCTTGATCTTAAATCCTTTAAACCAAGCATTTGGCATATCTTCATCGCGAATTTTCCAATTATAAATTGACAGCAATAGTGGCAAGCCACCAACTTTAGCGCTCATCAATACATGCATCGCTATACCAATAATCATTAATACCCATGCAATTAGATGTCCGATATACCAAACATGGTTTAACTCGTTACTAGGTAGCCATTCCTCTTGCATCATCCGACCTGTGATCACGGCAAAGGTTGCAGATAGCAGCATTATGGTATTGGTGAGACGCTGTAGCGATATCCACCAGATCGGCTTACCAATTTCTTTAAGCTGGCTTGGAGATTGAGCCTGAACTAATTTTCGTGAACCAATATGGAAGCAATATAGAGCAAAGATTGGTAAGAGGATCAAAAAGGTTAAAGCGATCGTACCGTGAATTCCTTGAGTGTTTGGGACTATGGGCAAATTAAGTGTGCCAAAGCGCTTGTCGTATCGGTCATAGACCATAAATCCTGTAATCAAGGCTGCGAAGACTAATAATGCGATCGCAAGATGCAATATACGCAAAAGAATCGGCTGATATGGGGCAGTTTTTTGCATGGTTTGTTTGATTCCAAATTTAGTGAATAACCTAAACCCAAAAAGCTGTAGCGCAGGCTGCGCTTGCGCCACAGCTTTTTGGGTTTGGTATTATAGTATAGATTAGAGAGAAGCGATCGCAAAATTAAGAGTCTGGCTAGGACGCATCGCTTGACTG
>CASBRC010000225.1 GCA_949128015.1 Synechococcales cyanobacterium PMM_0003 | reverse complement strand
TGGTGCAACTAGGGCAGCTTTGCAGTTGCACCATCACCAATATCGCCACTCATCGGTCTACCGTCGGTTTGCCAAATTAGCGATCGCGGTTGTGGCTGCATCCCATCAATTAAGGACATCAGGTACTCGCGCAAACCTTCGCAGTCTGGAAAACTGACGGCTACTAACTTGAGTTGAGGAATAATCGGACTCAAGCGCTGCCAAAATGCGGCAAATTCTTTGGTGCGATGTGGTTGAGTATGGATTTCGATCGCATTAACGGACTGATGAAGTACGGCATCAAAAATATCTTCAGGGACATAAATCTGTTCGCGAGTATGAATTATCTGCACTGGACATAGCGGCAAGCAACGACCGCACCCATAACAAAGATCTGGCATGATCCCATTGTAATCATTACTAAACTTGATTGCTGTGGTGGGGCATACTTTTTCGCAAGGTCGGCTGCAATCAGTTGGGCAAAGCTCAGGATCAAAGACCGCTTTCCGAAAATGTGGGTCTTCGCCGTCGTTAAAACTAACCATTACTAAAGGCGCGATCGCAGTGTTATCGAGCTTTATCGCCGCCGCAATGCCTGCTCGTGCGGCGGCGATCGTCGCAGGGTCAGGAGCCATATCGATGCAATCTGCTCCAGCGAGTGTATAAATTAACGCCAAATGGCGTATAGCGGGTAAATGTTGATAACTTGCACCGCAAATGAGCTTAAACCACTGGTGCGATCGCAAAGTTTCAAGTTCCATAATTTCAGGGCTAGTTCTCAGAGTTCAGACTAATAAGACATATAGCTGTAGCCAAGTATATTAGGACATAAACCCCAAAAAAGTAGAGGCGGCGCGGAGCGCCGCCTCTACTTCTTGAGTTTTGGTTTTTCTTAATACAAGTGGCGGTAACTATACAACTATGATCGCATTTTGCGATAATAACTAATAAAGCGTTAATTGAGATTATGGCTATATTTGCTGCTGTTCAAACTCCTGAAAGAGTTAAAGACACCGTGAGGGAAGTGGTACGCAAGACTTACCCGAAATACAAGGTGATTGTGTTAAACGATGATTTTAATACTTTTGAGCATGTATCCGATTGTTTGATGAAATACATTCCTCAGATGACCGAAGAGTTAGCTTGGGAGTTGACCAATCAGGTGCATCATGACGGATTGGCGATCGCATGGGTTGGGCCCTTGGAGCAAGCTGAGATGTATCACGATCAACTCAAAAGTGCAGGGCTAACAATGGCTCCACTCGAAGCCGAATAAACATCAAAAACGGGCTTTGCCCGTTTTTGATCAGCTCGGATAAAATTGTGGATCGAGAATTTGGGTAATCACATAGGGACATTCTGGCGGTAAGTCACCCTTATCGAGGGGCGTTTCTTTGACTACAAGAGCGATCGCTTGTTTGTAGGATTTTGCGATCGCTTCTTCTAGATATGGCTTAAGGCTAGGATTTTCAGTCACAAGTTCAACAATTTCATCACGTTGCAAATCAATGGTGATGCGCCAGCTTTTACCGCGCAGAGTTGGTTGATATTGCCACTTAAGCAAATGTCCGATTAAAATTCCAAATCGGTTGCGGAGTTCTTGCTTTTGCTGCTTACCCAAAGATTCTATTTCCTCTGCGAGATTTTCTAAATCCAACTCTTGCAATTTACCAAGACGTAGCAATTTGGACTGTTCCTTTGTCCACGCATGAAAATCTTGCTCATATTGATTTTTAGAAAGACTGAGATTATCTAATTCACTTGTATTCAGCATGATTATATCTCTACTACTATTTTTGCATCAAGGAACTCCTTAAAGGTCATCTTTTTTGGCGATCGCAACCGTCATGTTCTTATCCCTAACAGCGATATCAGCTTTTAAAACTTAGAAATAATAACTAACCAAACCACACTTTTATTGTTTCCTGAGCTTTTGCTTTATGTTCTGCCTTAATGTGAGCGCCAACTGTTATGACAGCAGAAACCAGTGCGCCAAGATCGTCGCTGTAACCGATAAAGGGAGTTAAATCAGGAATTGCATCTATTGGGCTAATAAAATAACCTAATGCGCCAATAATTACAGTTTTTGCCCAGATAGGCGTGTCAGAATCTAGTAGGGAGTAACAAAGGCTAAGAGCTTTTTCAATTACCTCTCTACCAGCAGTAGCGGCAAAACCCTTTATTTTTTCCCAAAATGAGGAATCCTCATGATTTTTGCTGAAATTATCAGTATTATTGTCCATTTAGCACCTGATTTTTCTAGTAAGTATAGTTATTCTAAACTATAAATTAGTTAACATTTCCCTGAAAATTGTACGTTGTAAATTTTGGGGTTTAGGTTTCTTATGGAAAAGCCAAGACTAGTACATCATGCTTTCCACATGATGATTAATTCATTGACAAGCTTTTGAAGTTGCTTTGTTGATTCAGCCAGATTAGAGGTTTGATATCCATGCATAATGCGATCGCATAGAACCCTGCATGGCGATCGCAACTGTCATTAGCTTTTCTTCTGTGGGTTAGTATCAGCCTCTATTGAGAAACAGAAGCTAACTTAAATGAGCAAACTGAGCTAAAGGAATATGACTATAAATTTCCGCATTTTTTGCTTGTGCTTGTCGCAAATCATACTGAGTTTGTAGGTTCAGCCAGAACTGAGCGCTGTTACCAAAATATCGTGACAAACGTAGAGCCGTGTCTGCCGTAATACCACGCTTTTCTGACAAAATCTCACTGATGCGAGTTTGGGCTACGCCAATATCTTTACTTAAGCGATAGGGGGTGATTTCCAGAGGTTCTAAGAATTCTATTTGTAAGATCTCACCTGGATGAATGATGGGAAGACGATCGCTATTCATATCAATTTTTCCTCAATGATAATCGACAATTTCAACCCGATCAGCGTTGTTCTCTTCCGTCCAAATAAAGCAAATTCGCCACTGATTATTAATACGAATGCTATATTGACCTCTGCGATTGCCAACTAACTTCTCTAATCGATTGCCAGGTGGAACTCGCAAATCGTTAACAGATGTCACGGCATCTAAGATAAGAAGTTTGCGTAGAGCAATCTTTTGAATATCAGTTGGGTAGTAACGGGATGCAAAGCCATCAAAAATCAGCTTTGTTTCGGCAGATTTAAAATTTACAATCACAGCTTAATAGTACCGTGTAACATCAGTATCGTCAATCAATAGTATTAAACAACCTGAGCTTATATACCGACAGATCTATTTGACGCATCAGAATTAATCCCAATTTTACAGCGCTTTGCGCTCAAACCCGAACCAAAAGATTTTTTGAAAGTGTTGCGAAGCAACACTTTCAAAAAATCTTTTGTGGTTCGTTTGATCGGTAATTGCTGTAAGGTTTCCACGTAGAGATCAATTCATTGACAAGCTCTTGAAGTTGATTTGTTGCTTCAGCGAGATTAGGAGTTTGATAACCGTGCATAATGCGATCGCGAACTGGTTGAATAACGTTAACTTGATCGAAATGCTCCATCGAAAGTTCACCTTGAGAATACAAGTGATTGATTAAAGAACTTGCAGGAAGTCGTTCGATGGGGATTGCTGAAATCTTTGCTTGTTGGCGCATCGCAGCTTCTAAAATCCCCCATAAATACAAAAATGCTACTTCCACTTCTCCCATAGATAAAAACTTCTTAGCTTGTTCATAGCGTTGCAGCATCTGCTCCCAAGTTAGCAATTGAACATCACCATTCACATTGTTTAGATGATCTAATGGAGAAACATCATCTCCAGTTACAAGCAGAAATCTCCAACCATTATGTTGCGCCACTATTTCCGCAATTTCTCGGTAACGACCAATGGGTAGTCGAGAAATTGAGTCTTTTACTTCGATTATGTAACCTTCGTCAGACGATTTTCTGACAATAAAATCTGGACGATAATTTCCTAAATCAAAAGGAATAACTGACTTAGAAGGAGCGACAACTACTTCAAACCCTTGCAATCTATAACGCTCTGCAACTCTATCTCCTAAGCTTTTTTCAGTCAACTGAGAATTAGCAGTCATAAGTATTCCTCCAATAGTTTAGATGCAGAAACTCTAACGT
>CASBRC010000224.1 GCA_949128015.1 Synechococcales cyanobacterium PMM_0003 | reverse complement strand
CTAGTACTAACAGCTTGAGCCTCACCATCCTCACCCTCAAACGCTAAACCCCGATCCCCACCACCATGCCCCGAAAAATGTAAAATCTGCGGCTTGAGATTATATAAATACTGCTGTAAATCTTGCGGACGCACCGCACCCCGCGACTCGATCTCAAAGCGATCGCGATTTGTTGATAGCTGCAAGGTCGTGCGAATTTCTTCCACCTCCTTGTCTAACCGCAAACGCGCTATCTCTAGCGGATTAGCTGCCAGAATTAGGACTTTTTTAATAGCCATAGAATCGCACAAATGAAATTTTTAGCCTTTAACCTCAAAAAATCATACATTTTTAAACTTAGAAAGTAAAGGAATCACAAATTACCACCTTTACTTTTTCCTAATTCTCAAAGCCAAAGTAACTAGCGTAATCGTGCCACATAAAATCGCCAAAATCCAATTTTTGGGAGTCCAGTCCACTGCGCCGAGATAATTGGAGCCGATCGCAATTGTATGAACTGATGCAAGCACCAATGCAGGAACTGATAGCAAATGTAAATAGCGCCAAGCTTTGCCTAGTTTTGTGACCATCCAATCAGAGCTAGTGAGCGCGGCGGGAGTCATCAACGCAATTGCGATCGCACCGAGCCAAATCGAAATTTGATGTTGGGGAATCATAAAGGATAAAGCATCAAAGTTCCATTGAAAAGTATGTTCAATCTTATGGAAAGTATGGGCAAGGGATAGAATGAATGCACCAACCCCGATCGCCCTGCGGTAAGTCATTAGTGCTGTCCAAGGCTTATAGATGCGACTGATCGGACGAGCAATTAAGGCAAGAATTAGCAAAATCAAACCCGCATGCCCCGTGTAATCCACCATGTCGCTAGTGCGTAACAGCGTCAGGATGCCGATAGTGAGCGTGATCCAGCCGCCCATGCGAAATAACTGACTGCGGCGATCGCGGCTTAGTAATCCTGCAAATACACCAAGACCAAGCATCGAAGGTAAAGTGCCAATCCCAAAAGCTAACATCGTCATCGCGCCCTGAGTCATATTGCCAGTTTCGGCGGCTTTAATCTGTGCCGTGTAGAGAAATCCGCAGGGAATCAATCCCCATGTCATGCCTAATAAAGCTGGAGTCATCGGATGGGAATGCAGCGACAATTTGATCATGACATTGCTAAGGCGTTGATGGAGTCCCACCATTGCCATCGGATTGATAAATGGAATATTTGGCAAGCCTTCAGGCTTAATCTGCACAAGTCCCATCCATACCAAGAGCAGCCCTGTCAAAATCGCTAGCCAACGCCGCAGATCGCTTTCAAGCCCTGCAAACTGTCCGCCTGCGACCAGTACAGACCCGATCGCACCAATCGCTGCGCCTGCGATCGCATAACTCAAAATCCTGCCAATATTTAACAATGCGTGAAAATACAAATGCTGTTGCCAACTTTTAGAATCTCCTTTGGCGTTACTTTCTTTGCCCGACAGTGAAAAAGCGACGGTCAAGGGACCACACATCCCCACACAATGACCGAAACTTCCTAAAAACCCCAAAGCTGCTATAAGCAATAAATCTAGCATTCTTTATTTGCCGACATTGGTGGTAAAAGTTAATTCAAAGGGTTGAAAATCCTCACCTTCTCGTGCTGAACCACTTAATTGCAGCTCATATCTTCCCACCTGTGGAAAGATCACTTCAATACTAGGTAATCCTAAATAGCGATCGAGGATTGATCCAGATTTGGACACTGTAAATTTGATGCTTTTATTAGTTAGCGATCGCACTTCGAGACTGCAATTACATTTTTTGTAAGGGATGATCTCGCCGCCGCGTTTAGTCAGTGCGATCCACACCCTTGTTTTTTGTCCTGCGATCGGGCGATCATTGGGTTCAATGTGGATTGTGCCACCAACTTCGTTAGAAGTTCTCACTTCATGGGCAATGCGAATAGGTGATGGATATTTTCCTAAATATGAATTGTCCAAATTAGGAGTAGTAGATAAATTCAAATTTAATAGGATAGAAGCAATTTCAAACATTGATTAATGATTATCCTCAAAAGTTATGCGTAAACAAGGATGCGGACTCTTAAGTAGGTAAGCGTAATAAAACCCAAACCCCAAAAATCTTTGGCGCAAACTGTGCTTGCGCCAAAGATTTTTGGGGTTTTCTATTTAATAATCCCGCAGGCAATACGAGTCTTGTAATCGACATTGGGAATTGTCGATTTTCCATTTGCACCTGCATGGATCAAAATCGATGTGCCGCCTTTCTTAAGTAATGAGTTCTTACCCGTACCTAAACTCAGTTCTGATAGCAGAGCTGTCAGAGTCCCCTTACCATCCTGTTTAACAACGATATTGGGCAAATCACCCGCAGGTTTATGTTTTGACTCCTCATGCTTGTTATGCATCATCTGCATATGGTCATGTTCGTTATCGTCTTTAGACGCGAAGTGTTTACCTGAAGTCTTAAATTCTGGAGCATCGCATTTACCATTTTCATGGACATGCACCATATGTTCACCCTTAGCTAAGTTTTGCACTTCCAGCAAAACTTTTACACCTAAAGGGGTCTGTGTAAATGTGGCGGTTCCAACTTGCACGCCTTTGATGTTGAGAATGCGCGAAGTTGCACTTTGCGCGATCGCAGATGTGGCTGTAACCGCCGTTAAAGTGATGTAAGACAAGATGACAGCAAGTTTAGATGCTAATCGGGATTGAAGATTATTTTGATTAATCATGAGTTCTCTTACCTAAAAAAATTATATAACCGTGACTTGTAAAGTGCTTGAGCAATTAACAAATCATGGGTATCAAAAAAGCACTGCCTACTTAACCTTTAACCCAACCATTCTGAGCTTGCTCAAGCACGTAGTTAGCAACTAGATTAATTTCATCAGCGCTGAGTTTTTTACTAAAATTAGGCATCGCCCCTTTGCCCTTAGTAATTTGCAAGGTGATCGCCTCAACCGTATTCTTGCCATACTTTTCCAATGCATCAGCCTTCAAAGTTTTGGCAGCAACTACGCTGTTTTTGCCCCCTGCATGGCAGGAAGCACAGTTATTGTTAAAGATTTTTGCGCCTGCGGAGACTTCAGCAAAAGCGGGCTGCCCGAAAGCAAGACTCACCAACATGGTTAGTGCGATCGCAAAAATAGAAAAAATGCGTTTCATAGTAATTAGTCCTTAAATATCCACGAAAAATAAGGGCAAAGCTTTAGCTGATGCCCTACGCGGCTTAGCCGCAAAGTCGAGTTGAATTTTAGTCTGTGCGTATCATGACGCTACTAGCTCACACAGTCAAAAGACAGCCCGTCAAACAAGAAAAACAATCGGTGAGACACCGATTGTTTTTCTTGTTTGACGGAGAGCATACAGTCTGTTAAGGCTTTGAGTAGTATAGAAAATTTTTTGAAAGTGCCGCTTCGTGGCACTTTCAAAAAATTTTCTGGGTTTTATAAAAGCGCAAAGCGATGTAGATCTTGTATCATCAATTTTTATGATGCAATTTATCGAAACTCTGGCGCGATCGCTACCAAACTGGTTTTACCATCTCGAACAATGGGCTGATGCCTTGGTAAATAGCCAGCTTAATCAAGCCTCTTGGACTAGTGTGGGTGTCGTATTTTTGGCTGGACTTGTTACCAGCCTTACGCCTTGCACTCTATCAATGTTGCCACTCACAATTGGCTATATTGGCGGCTATGAATCCAAAAGTACATGGAAGGCAGCCCTACAATCAGCATGGTTTTGCTTAGGTTTTGCGATCGCATTGACGGGTTTTGGACTAGCCGCCGCACTGCTTGGCAAGATTTATGGGCAGACTGCATGGGGTTGGTCGGTAGTGATGGGAATTATTGCGATCGCAATGGGATTGCAATTATTGGAAGTAATTTCTTTCCGTTTGCCCAGCTTTGGCAATTGGGAAGTATCACAAAAATTGCCGCAAGGATTGCGATCGCTGTTGATTGGTCTATCCTTTGGGTTCGTAGCTTCGCCTTGTAGTACTCCTGTATTAGTGACGCTTTTGGCTTGGGTATCAGGTTCAGGAAATTTGCTAGTCGGCACTGAATTTTTATTAGCCTATGCGATCGGTTCGGTGTTACCACTTGCGATCGCAGGTACATTTACAGGCATCATCAAACAGTTTTTAGAATTGCGCCGTTGGTCAAGTTGGCTCAATTGGGGAAGTGGAATTGTTCTGATTGGCTTTGGCACACTTTCCATTTTGAGTAAGATTGCCTAGACTGGGTTTTCCCATTCCTGATCAAATCTTGTCCATAGGCTAAGTAACCTTGGATCGATCTCTGTGTCAGCAAGAACTGAGGCAACTATCGAACGGATTTTCAATAGATCTCCGAAACTAGCCCGAATGAAGATTTTGCCAGAAGCAACGGACTTTTCGAGAGTGGATTTGCCAAACATAATATTGCGTAAAGCTCGTCCAGTACTTTCAAAATCATTGACAGCATCAGTCTCAATATCTGATTTTGCATCTGATTTAGCCTCAGATATAGTGATTTGCATTTCCTGTCCTCCTTCTACCTGCACATAGATCCGCGCATCATCGACCGCAATCGTCGCCGATTTATCCGCCGCGATCCGAATAATCGCCGCCCATGTGTCACCTTTGCGATCGCGCAAAATTTCGATTAATTCTAGAAGCAGGGCTGAGAGCAGGGCTGATCGCGACGAAGCAGGAATGGTCATAATTGCTAGAAGGGGAGTATGAAGATACTTAAGATTATAAGTAGATAGGCGTAATAAAACCCAAAAAGCTGTGACGCAGCGTGCGTCACAGCTTTTTAGATTTTGGTTTTTATTAAAATTAGTTAGATAACAAAAAATTCTCGCTTTGCGATCGCACAAGACGGCTAACCCTACCTCAATATTGACTAGCATCGCCGATCGCAGTGGGATCGCTGTGATAAGCTAACAGTGTTAGTGTCATTAACACGAATAAATATGGATCGACCTTCTCGCTCTGTTCCCCAAGCCGCACAAGCCGCCTATTCAGGGGATTCGTCATACGGACGCACACCGCCGCCTGACCTGCCTTCGCTATTGTTAAAAGAGCGAATTATTTACTTTGGGTTGCCTCTTGTATCTCCCGACGAATACAAACAGCAGCTTGGAGTCGATGTTACAGAATTGCTCATCGCTCAACTTCTCTATTTGCAGTATGAAGATCCTGAAAAACCGATCTTCATGTATATCAACTCCACGGGGACATCTTGGTATACAGGCGATGCGATCGGCTTTGAAACCGAAGCATTTGCCATCTGTGACACACTTAACTACATTAAGCCTCCCGTGCATACCATTTGCCTCGGTCAAGCTATGGGAACCGCCGCGATGATCCTCGCGAGTGGAACTAAGGGATTCCGCGCTAGTTTGCCTAACGCCACAATCGTCCTGCACCAAGCTCGTCGCCAAACCAGAGGACAAGCTTCTGACCTGCAAATACAGGCAAAAGAGGTACTGACCAACCGCGAATCGATGTTAAAAATCTTGTCGCGCACCACAGGAAAAGCTCCCGAAGTCATTACCAAAGACATGGATCGGATGTTCTACATGACTCCTGAACAAGCAAAAGAATATGGCTTGATCGATCGCGTACTCGAAAGCGCAAAAGATCTACCCACAGCCGTTCCTGCCCTTGTATAGCAATCTGTTAGAAGTATCGTCTGTGGGTGAGCTTCTAACAAATCTATTAACTTAATATATAATTAGCAGTCAAAATCATGCCTATCGGTGTTCCTAGAGTTCCCTATCGTTATCCTGGTGATTCCTATACACAGTGGATTAATATCTACGAGCGTTTGTCACTAGAGCGCATTATGTTTCTGAGTGGCGAAGTTACAGATGGCATGGCAAATTCGATGATTGCCCGCATGCTGTACTTTGACTCAGAAGATCAGACCAAAGATATTTACATGTATATCAACTCTCCTGGTGGCTCAGTTTCCGCAGGTTTGGCAATCTTTGACACCATGCAACATATCAAGTCCAATGTGACTACGATTTGTGTTGGATTGGCGGCTTCAATGGGTTCATATCTATTGATGGCTGGCGCGAAGGGCAAACGTTTCGCTCTACCAAATGCGCGGATCATGATTCACCAGCCATCGGGTGGGACAAGAGGGCAAGCCTCAGATATTGAAATTGAGGCAAGAGAAATCATACGGATTCGTCATAAGTTGAATGAAGAGTATGCTAAGCGTACTGGACAACCACTAGAGAAGATTGAACGGGATATGAACCGTGATTATTACATGTCTTCGCAAGAGGCTCTTGACTACGGACTAATCGATCGCGTACTCGACTCTCCACAATAAAAAAGAAGAGAAGTGCAAAGCACTTCTCTTCTTTTTTATTGTTAGAGACATCATCAAACATAAAGAGAGTGAGCAAAGCCCACTCTCTTTATGTTTGATGAAACTAATGCGATTTACTGGAATACGATCGGCTCATCTAGATTTTTACAGAAGTCGATCACAGCTGGCTCACTTTCACTGCCATCAGCATACTTCGCTTTGAGCCATTGACTACATTCTTGATCATTAGTTGAAACGTCCCAGACCATTTTGGCATTTTCACCTGGTGCAATACCTGAGCCAATATCGAGATCTCCCCAACTTTTATTTGGCTCAGCCACCCATAGTTTTTTGATGGTAGAATTGCTGTCATTTTTAACGTAGAAATATAATTGCTCGGCAGAAGCAGAAGCAACACTTCCCACTAAACTTAATGCAATCAGACTTGCTGACATCAATAGACTGCGCTTAATTGGCATTTTTAAATCTCTAAGTAGCTTGTACTATGACTATAAGCTATAAAATCTTTTTTGTATCATCCACTATAGTCCTTATAACTTTTCTATAACTTTTCTGTTACTTGCGAGTTGCTTGACCCGTGACTTTTACTATTCAGTCTCTTCAATTTCAGCCTTATCGTTTAGCTTTTCAAAAACCATTTCAGACTGCGTTAGGCGTACTTACCCATCGTGAAGGATTTGTGATTGAAATTTGCGATCGCAATAATCGTATCGGACTAGGTGAAGCTGCGCCCCTTGCTGGTTTTGGAATGGAATCACTTGCTGAAACAGAAAAAATTTTAAAAGAAGCTCAGCGATCGCTAATCAATATCGAAATTAAAAATCTATGCGACATTGAGAACTTACTTACAAAATATCATCACACTCCTGCTGCTAAACATGGAATCGAACTAGCATTGATTCATTTATTATCGCAAGATCAAAGTCTATCGGTTTCCCAATTACTAGCAAATTTTTTCTCTAGTAAAGTTCGCGATCAAGTTCT
>CASBRC010000223.1 GCA_949128015.1 Synechococcales cyanobacterium PMM_0003 | reverse complement strand
GTTGTATAGTTTTGGAAACTATCCCTAACTATTTTTTGATTTTTTGCCGATCTTTAAATTGCCTATAATCCAGTTATATACGGAATCCTAGCTCACACAGTTACTATTTTTGCCGATCTTTTTGCCGATCTTTTTTTATATTGTAAGCAATAAAAAAGGGAGGGTGCGCTAAGCGCACCCTCCCTTTTTTATAATCTATTCAGCCTCTGCTGCTGCGGCAACACGAGCGGCGGCGGCTTCGTCAGGATGGATGCCCAAGCGAGTCAAGTTAAAGCGTCCGCGATTGTCAACTTCACGGATTTTAATCAAGACTTCATCGCCAACGGCAACTTCATCTTCGACCTTGCCCACACGACCTTCAGCCAATTGCGAAATATGTACCATTCCTTCCTTACCGGGAAGAAACTCGACAAATGCACCAATTGGAATAATGCGAGTGACCTTACCGAGATACACATCACCCGAACCAACGCGACGAGTCATGTTTTCGATAATGCGTCTAGCTTTGAGCGCACCTTCACCACTCATCGAAGAAATCATCACTGTGCCATCATCTTCGATGTCGATCTTGGCTCCAGTTTCCTCAGTGATGCCCTTGATGTTTTTACCACCAGGTCCAATGATCATGCCGATTTGTTCAGGATCGATGCGAATCGTCAGCAAGCGTGGTGCATAAGGCGAAAGTTGAGGTCTTGGCTCAGATAGCAATTCCAACATTTTGCCCATGATATGAGCGCGTCCAGTTTTTGCTTGCATGACTGCCGATCGCACTGTGTCCATGGAGATACTCGTGATCTTCATGTCCATTTGCAAAGCGGTGATACCTGTGTCAGTACCCGCCACCTTGAAGTCCATGTCGCCAAGGAAATCTTCAATACCTTGAATGTCGGTGAGAATCCGAACTTCATCGCCTTCCTTGATCAATCCCATCGCCACACCGCTAACGGGTTTGGAGATCGGTACACCTGCATCCATCAACGCAAGGGTGGAGCCACAGACTGAACCCATTGATGTGGAGCCATTGGAGGACAAGACTTCCGATACTAGGCGCAGTACATAGGGGAATTCAGCCTTAGTTGGCAATACGGGCAGAAGCGCACGTTCTGCTAAAGCACCGTGACCAATTTCGCGACGACCAGCCGATCGCATTGGTCTCGCTTCACCAACTGAATAAGGCGGGAAGTTGTAGTGGTGCATATAACGCTTTTTCGCGTCAGGATGCAGATCGTCCATTTCCTGTGCATCACCGGGTGTGCCAAGAGTTGCGATCGTCAATACTTGGGTCAAACCGCGATTAAATAAACCACTGCCATGAACGCGAGGAATCACACCCACTTCTGTCCAGATGGGGCGAACTTCATCAAGCTTGCGTCCGTCAATCCGCACGCTCTGCTCGATTACTTGTAAGCGCATCAGCTTTTTGGTGAGATCTTTATAAGTGGCGCTAATTACTTTTTTGTCAGCAACCAGTTTCACAGGATCTTCATCGGGCAAAGCTGCGATCGCAACTAGAAGCTCAGCCTTGATCGCATCAAGAGCCGCATCACGCAAAGTCCGATCTTTTTCACAACTAGCCACTACCTTAGCAACCTTATCTTTGACTGTCTTGGTAATAAAGTTTTCCAAGGTAGCATCGACTTCGGGGTTAGTGATTACTGGCAGCGCAATCCCTAACTCTTGCAGCAAATCAGTTTGAGCTTTGATTAGTTGTAAAACTGCTTCATAGCCAAAATCGATCGCTTCGATCATGTCGGCTTCAGGCAACTGATTAGCGCCAGCCTCAACCATGATGATCCCTTCCGCAGTCCCAGCTACTACGAGATCAAGGTCACCTGCTTCAACTTCAGCATAAGTTGGGTTAATGATAAATTCATCACCAACTAAACCAACGCGCACACCTGCCATTGGCCCCATAAATGGCAGCCCTGCAATTAACGCGGCAATTGATGCACCAGTTACTGCTAAAACATCAGGCGGTACTTTTTCATCGATCGCCATTGTCGTGGCGACGATCTGCACATCATCACGCAACCAGTTTGGAAATAAGGGACGCATGGGGCGATCGATCAGGCGGCAAGTAAGAGTTGCCTTTTCAGGAGGTCTACCTTCACGACGCAAGAACCCACCAGGAATGCGCCCTGCGGCATATAGGCGCTCTTCATAATCAACAAGCAGTGGCACAAAATCAACACCGTCACGAGCAGGACCTCTGGTCGCTGTCACTAATATTGCAGTCTCCCCACACTGGACTAATACTGAGCCGCCAGCTTGAGGTGCAAATGTGCCAATTCTTAATTTAATTTCCCTGCCATAAAAAGGGATGATTTTTGTTACGGCATCCATCTATAATCTTCTTCCGTTTTGACTTTTTTTCGTTGTATATCTCGCAATGTTAGCACCGATGTAGTAAGGTCTGTTTTTTCTTAAATGTGATCGGTGCAAAAAATGAAGGTAGGCGCTTTGCTAGAGCCTCTAGTCCATCCTGTTTGCGATCGCATGTTAAAAATTAAGAAATTTAAAGATTGTTAGGTTCTTTTGATTATTAAAATAGAGTCAAGAAAACAAAAATTATTAGATTTAACGTCTAATATTCGATTCTCAGTGCTAGGTAGGAATTATGTTTAAGACTGTTTTATTCCCGCTAAACAGAAGTCAAGAAACCCGCCAAGCTGTAGATATAGCGATCGAGCTTGTTCAAAAGTATCAGGCGGAGCTGTATGTGTTGTCAGTTATGGAACCTGATGGCGATCGCCAATCCTCGCAAGATTTGATCCAAGAGGTTCAAGCTTACTTTTCTGAGGTTGGGATTCCTGTTAAAACTAAAGTTGCTGAAGGCAAAGCTGCTTTTGTGATTTGTGATTTTGCGGACGAAATCAATGCCGATCTGATCATCATGGGTTCGCGTGGGGTCAGCCTTGCGGAAGATCATCCTGATGATAGTGTGAGCCAAAAAGTGATTAATCTCTCACCCTGCCCAGTGTTAGTCGTACCTTAACCCAAAAGCATTAGGCGGCGCGAAGCGCCGCCTAATGCTTTTGGGTTGGGGAGCAGAAACAAATTAGAGTACCAAGTGATCTGGCTTCGACTTCGCTCAGCCATCGATGGCT
>CASBRC010000222.1 GCA_949128015.1 Synechococcales cyanobacterium PMM_0003 | reverse complement strand
GTACTCACCGATTCCCTCTTTGCTGTCAACAGCTTAGACATCGTTGGTAAGTTCACGCGCAACCAACTAAACTGAGCTTGCAGCGATCGCAATACCTCACGAAACTTTTTCTGCTCCTCTTGTCTTGCCAGAAAAATCCTTGTTGCCATTGCCTAGAACCCTCAAAACCTGATGCTATTCTATGCGATCGCGAGTTTGATAGTTTTTCAATTTGCGATCGCATTTTAGATGTGGTGAAATGCGATCGCCCATTCAATGAGACTATTAAAAGCGATACAATGAAATCAACGCAATCTTTATGCCCGCTAAAGACATCTATCATGACAACGTTTGTAACGCTCTCATAAAAGACGGTTGGGCGATCACAGACGATCCCCTTGTTCTCAGCTTAGGAACTCGTTCTGTATACATTGACTTGGGAGCAGAAAAACTAATCGCCGCCGAACGAGACAATCAAAAAATTGCCGTTGAAATCAAAAGTTTTTTGAGTTCTTCTCCCATCCGCGATCTTGAAAATGCTTGGGGACAATTCTTTTTATATGCAAGAGTGCTCAAAAAAAGAGAGCCAGATCGTTGTTTGTACTTGGCAATTAGTCGCGGTACATTTGAGACAATATTTCAAGAGGAAGCTGGACAGCTTATATTAGAAGAACCAGATTTTCGTCTTATTGTTTTTGACCCAGATCATGAGGACATAATTCAATGGCAACCACAGATAACACCCTAGACTCATGGCGCAAAACCCTAGAGACTTTGCTTCAATACTACGCCGATCTTCCCTATCGCTATGGAGACGTGAATGCTTACGTTGTTGTTAGTCGCGATCGCAACCACTTCATGTTAATGCGCGAAGGATGGGAAAACAGTCGGCGAGTACATGGATGTGTTGTTCATGCCGAAATTCGTAACGACAAAATCTGGATTCACTACGATGGTATCGAAGATGGCATTACCGAAGAACTAGTCGCAGCAGGAGTTCCCAAAGATCATATTGTCCTAGCTTTCCATCCGCCTCAAGTGAGAGAACATACTGGATATGCCTTGGCATAAGCTTTGAGATGATCACATCGTAAAACAGCTACTCGTGTTGCTGTGCGTAAACTTGACCAGATCAATCATGCCCAGCAATCTGAAAATGACGCTCTAAAAACTATTCAACCTCTAAATGCTTTGGCTGTTGGCTGATTGATATTTGGCTTGATATTGGAAAAATGCGATCGCACTTTAGATGTGGTGATATGCGATCGCAATGCAAGCACCTAAAATAGCTATAATAGCTAATATCACTTATAACATTACCAATCATGAAAATATTAGGTGCATCAGTAGCCAAAAATCGCTTTGGTGAAATGCTAGACTTAGCTCGTAGAGAACCAGTACAGATATCTAAAAAAGGTCGCGGTGTTGCCGTTGTTCTATCGATCGAAGAATTTGAAAGATTCTCAGATCTAGAAAATCAACTTCTTGGATTAAAAGCCGAAAAAAACCGCCAAGAAGGATTTATTGGTATCGCAGAAAGTGAATCTCTACTATCAGAGATTCTGAATGCTTAAAATCAATCTATCTCGGCAAGCAGCCAAATATCTCAAGAAATTACCAGATAAACAGGCTAAACAAGTAGCTACAAAGTTGACAGAGTTGATTCAAAATCCCTATCCTCAAGACTCTCTCAAATTAAAAGGCTATCCTTATCATCGAGTAGATATAGGCGAATATAGAGCCGTTTACTATCTTGACTCTGAAATACTAGAGATACTGTTAATTGACAAACGGAATGATGACGAGATTTATAAAAAGCTCAAGAGAATAACATGATGAGATCACCCTCTAAATCACTATCTGATTAATTTTTCGGGAATTGCGATCGCATTTTAGATGTGGTGAAATGCGATCGCTTTAACTCTGTAGTAATTTGAAAAAAGTTTCTTTGTCAACATCGATATCTTGAAGCATTCCTAGCAAAGTACCTTGTTTTATATCTTTGCCAGAATGCATCGGCACAACAACTCTTTTTCCATCAGTATTTTTGTAAATAGCATGACTTCCCTTTTGACGGTCAAAATAAAAACCCAATTTCTCGATAACTCGAATAAATTCCTTTGCTTTAACACTTGGGAAGTTGCTCATACTAAAACACTTAACGGTTTGACAATTAAATTTTCTTTGGGAATAGGCTGATTATCTGCTACTAAGCTTTCAATATATATCTCAATGGCTTCTGTAATATTTTCGATGGTTTCTTCAAAAGTATCTCCTTGAGAATGGCAGCCTCTGAGGACAGGGCAAAAAGCATGATAGCCACCATCTTCTTCCTTCTCTAGAAGCACAGTATAGTTATAAGCTTGCTTGTTAATATTTTTCATAGAGTTTCAAAACTGTTAGTGCATTGTATCTGTGGTGAAATGCGATCGCTAGTTTAAGAATAGAAGGTGCAAAGCACCCTCTATTCTTAAACTAGCTTCTGTAACCAATGAATTACCAGAGCATTCACAATTTCAGGGCGATCGTCATGGGGGCAATGTCCAGTATTGGGAATGGGAATTACTTGAATATCCTTAGTTTTACTTGCTGCTTCATAAACCTTCGCTCCATTAATCGGAGTCCAAGGATCAGCATCACCCCAAAGTACTAGTAAAGGCTTCTCAACCTTAGCTAATAGATCAGAAGTGCGCGGGCCAGCAGGAGCCGTCAAGATTGAGGCAAATACCTTTTGTGCGCCCACATCACATGATGGCTGATAGAGCATATCGACTAGCTCATCATCGATCGCTTGATGATTGCGATAGACCTGACGCAGCGAATTGCGAATATTCCGTTTTTTGCGAACTTGATTGAATACAAATTTGCCCGTAACTTCAGAGTTAATAAACTTTGCAAAGGCTCCCATCACCAATCGCAATGGCAAATTTAACTCTTCAGGACGATGATTTAAGCCACCTGCGGCATTGAGCAAGACTGCCCCGATCGCAATATCAGGAGAATTAGTTGTGACCATCAGCGCTAATAATGCACCAATGGAGTTACCGATAAAGATGGCGGGTTGCTGCACAAATTCCTGATGGAAATCCTTGAGCAGTTCTTCCCAAAGCTCTAACGAATAATCAAGCGCAGGTTTATCAGAACCGCCAAATCCTAGGAGGTCGATCGCAAATACTTGACAG
>CASBRC010000221.1 GCA_949128015.1 Synechococcales cyanobacterium PMM_0003 | reverse complement strand
GAAATAGTAAAACCCCAAACAAATTAATTTCAGATTTAGTCTGAAATAAAGTCAATAATTGCTGAGTTGCAGTTCCTTTCCAATCATTAGGAATTAGCCTTTGAACTAACCAGAAAATTTGTAACACCCAAAAGAATAAATAAGTTAAATCGATGGATTTTTCGAGTTTGATCAGGCGATCGCAAAGTATCCACACAATTAACAAACTAATCGCAAAAGTCTGCCAAGGGTATTGATCCCAGACTGATACGAGCCAACCTAAGCCAAGCAGGATTTTTCCGAGATTAGCCTGAAATTCGATTGGCGATGGATTTGCTGTGGCTAGATTTGATTTCTCAGCAGGCGATCGCAGTTTTTCAGCTTTATTCGTGATTTGGACTAACACCCAACCGCAGATTCCAAAAGCTAAACCTAATTTAAAAACGGAGACATTCCCAAATAAAAGCGCTCGACTAATTAGCAAGACCGTGCTGTAAGCGCCAGTAATTAGTGCCAAGGGAAATGTCGAACTGTCAGCAGTATTTATACTTTGACGGCGGTTTAAAAAAGTGGAAGTTGCGATCGCACTAATGCCCAGATAGACGGCAATTAATGGATAGTATGCGGATAAGAACCAGCCTAGATGTAGCCAACCTAGTAATAGAATTGCCACAATCGAGATTTGGCTAAGTTGCCTTTTTGCCCGTCTTTTACTTTTACTAGCTGACAAATCTTCAGCTAAAGCCTGTGTTTCTTGAAATACAAAGGATGTTTGTAATAGAAAAACTGCGATCGCAGAGAGTAAACAACCTGCGATCGCACTGAGTCCGATTCCCGCAGGATTTTTGAGTAAACCTAATCCGTCCATCGCCCAGAAATTGGCAGGAACTAATAGCAATGTCACCAATTGCAAAGCGCGGGTAGTCATGCGTAAACGTTCATTTTTGCTCGTCCAAAAATTCACGCCAAAGAATCCGAGCGTATAGGCTAATAGCAGCAAATATTGAATTTGTGGCGAAAAGTTATCCCATTGGCTAGCGGCTAGCAATCCAGACGAAACAACAACAAGAAACACACCCAAAAATAGCAGCCACATGGTGCTGAATTCTGAAAATAGCGATCGCACTGTTTGGGCGACTTTGTTCGGCTCTTGAGGTACTTTCGGCTTAACTGGTTTCTGTACCGCAGGCGATCGTGTTAACCGTGAGCCAGAGATATTCGCTGGCTCACGATTTGATGCTGAAATTGGCAAATTATTATTTGCGATCGCTGGCTCTGTTACCTTTGCTTTGATATCGCAAACAAAGCGAGTTTCGCAAATTATTTTTACTGACTTCTCTTTAATCAATCCTAGCTCTAGCCAAAGATCTAAGCCTTGGAGTATCGCATCATTTTGAACTGCCACAATTGTTAAACGGCTTACCAAATTTCGATTATTGCGCCATTTAAAATCCACCTCAGAGATCAGTTCCCATTCAAACCAAGCATCTAACCCTTCAAGGACAGCGCTATAAGGAACAGAAATTTCTAGATCGAGGCGCAAATATTGCACTGGTTCTACTGGCATGGGCGATCTCTCCAAGTCAAAATCGGAATTGGTTAGGTAAGACGGATGGCTTTTAAAAAAGCCTATGATACAAAAGCTTTAATCGACGAGATTACATCGATTACTAGTTTACAGATCAATGCCCAAATCCATGTCCCTCAATTTTGAATTTTCTTCCAAAGCATAAAAAAACCACAAACAAAGCTTAAACCAATGATAAGTTTAGCGAACCGATATAAACGTATGATTTTTCGTGACGTGAGGAAAATAATACTAGCTTTGAAACTAAAATACTTCCTTCCCGCCCAAGAATTACCGTTGCGGCGCGAAGCTCCGTAACGCTAATTCTTGAGCTTTACTGTCTAATCTTTCACGGGGAAGGGAGTATCTTAAATTCCAACAGTCAGTCGTTACAGCAGTCTGCTTAGGCTCATTATTCAATATCAATAGCGCCTTTGCTATTGAAAAATCTAATTCGCAAAGAAACATATGAGCATTAAACGTAGAGATTTCTTGATGTTTTTGGGCGCAGGCGCAGGCACAATACTATTTGATGCTATCCCCAAAACTAACTCAACTAACACCTTTTCCATGCCTTTTATGGAAACCGTTCCTTCAGGAGAGACTTTTGCCGCTACAGACAGCAAATTGAGCTTTAAACCAGTTCAAGGACCAATGCCTCTCAAGACCATTGGCATATCTAAAGCCCAGCAGATCACATCCCACAAAACTTTTGATATTGTCGATGATCTCGTTTTACCAGAAGGCTTTACCTACGACGTGGTAGCTGCTTGGGGAGACAAAGTTGGTGACTCGCGCTTCGGCTATAACAACGATTACCTATCTTTGGTAGAAACGGGCGAGAATGAAGGATATCTCACCGTTAACTTTGAATACATTAGCGCTATTCCTTGGGAGCAGAGCTTCAAGAAGGTGATTGGAAAATCTCTTCCTTTTGATGAGGTTAACAAGGCTCTCAAGACGGCGGGAGAAGAAAGAGTAAGAGCGTGTTTGAGAAGTTAAGAGTGGTAAAAAAAACGAAAAAAAAGCTCCCAAGGGTATAGCCTGTCAATATACAAAAAAGGACAGTCCCATGGAAGCAACAAAGCAATCATACCCCACAGATTTAAACGATAGTCAGTGGGAGTTAATCAAAGCCATGATCCCTGAAGCAGGAAAAGGTGGAAGACCCCGCACTGTAGATATACGAGCGATACTCAATGCCATTTTCTACATCAATGCAGCAGGATGTGCGTGGCGAATGTTACCTCATGACTTGCCTAAATGGCAAACTGTATATCACTACTTTCGACATTGGCGGATTACAGACACATGGCAGGATATCAACGCTAAATTGCAACAATGGTATCGAGCAAGTGAAGGTAGAGATGCAACCCCCAGTGCAGGTTGCATTGACAGTCAATCAACTAAAATCGGCTGTCGGTTGTCTTTGCCTGAAGATGTTGGTATTGACGGCGGCAAATTGGTTAATGGTCGAAAACGACATATCCTCGTCGATACTCTCGGTTTACTGATGATGGTGGTAGTGACTGCGGCAAATGTTAATGACCGCAAAGGTGCGACCATGATTTTAGAGAGAATCAACGAAATTCGTGACCGTTTTCCTCGTCTATCAACTATTTTTGTAGACCGTGGTTATGCTGGTAAAGCTTTTATTCTGGCGATTTTGCACACTTTTCAATGGTGTTTTCAGGTTGTGACTCCTCCTCTTGGGCAAAAAGGCTTTGTAGTTCAACAAAAGCGTTGGGTGGTTGAACGTACTTTTGCTTGGTTTGCTT
Organism: Synechococcales cyanobacterium PMM_0003; assembly: GCA_949128015.1. Classification (GTDB taxonomy): domain Bacteria; phylum Cyanobacteriota; class Cyanobacteriia; order Pseudanabaenales; family Pseudanabaenaceae; genus Pseudanabaena. Next base: position 381 of record CASBRC010000221.1, on the reverse strand, counting down.
GTTTTCGCCGCTTGACTAGAGAGTACGAAGTTTTACCTGAAACTTCTGAGGCTTTTTTCTATGTTGGCATGATTCATATCCTCCTTAGGCGACTCGCCTAACTTCTCAAACACGCTCTTAGGCAGTGGGATACGATTAACTGTTGTTGAGACTTGCTCCTTTGTAGTTTCTATAAACTTGGCTGTACCATCAAGCGCGTTCTGAATATTTATTTCTGGTATTCCCCAAGAAATCATATTACTTGCAAAAACTGGAGGCGTATGAGCTACAAAAATCGTCAAAGCAAGGACAATAGAAATTATTTGCTTAAAAAACATGATGATTTGTTCGATGTAAATTTTTTAAACCATTATTATTTTAAAAAACTCAATGAATCTGACT
>CASBRC010000220.1 GCA_949128015.1 Synechococcales cyanobacterium PMM_0003 | reverse complement strand
GCGTGCGCCAAAGCTTTTTCGGTTAAGGAATTAAGTCGATAAATAACATGAGTCCCCATCCTTCTACAGAAGTTTATGATGCGATCGTAGTTGGTTCTGGAGCCAATGGCGGCGTTGCTGCCAAAGAATTGAGCGAACGTGGTTTAAAAGTCCTCGTCTTAGAAGCAGGGAGGACTCCTGCCCCAACAGATCTAGGCAATAATGTTAAGGATATGGCAAAGCGCTTTTATAACCTTGCGATCTCCAAACGACAGTCCTATCAATCGATGCATCCAGGTTACTGGAAAGCAAACCCAGACTTGTTTATTGACGAAAAGGATAATCCCTACACGACACCCCCCGATCAGCCTTTTTACTGGATTCGCGGTCGTCAAGTCGGTGGCAAAAGTCTGACTTGGGGCGGGATCACACTGCGACTATCCGACTATGAGTTTAAAGCGGCGAGTCGCGATGGACATGAGCAAGACTGGCCAATTAGTCATGCCGATCTCGCTCCCTACTACAGTAAGTTGGAGCAGTTTTTTCAGGTGCGCGGCAGCCAAGAGGGACTTGCCCAATTGCCCGATGGCGCATATCAGCCCACATTGCCACTTACTCCCGCCGAACTTCATCTCAAGCAAATTGTAGAAACTAATTGGTCAGATCGTCGCCTGATCCCTTCACGCGGCTTTGGCTTGCATCGTCCTACTCCAGAGCAGCCTTGGCCGATGTATTCCAGTTTGGGTTCCTCGCTAAAAGCTGCGATCGCAACGGGAAATGTGACTTTGCGATCGGATGCGGTTGTTAGTCACGTTATTTTCGATCCCGATACGCGCAAAGCTCGTGGAGTGGGCTATATCGATCGCAATACCAAGAAAGCCTATGAAGTATTTGCCCGTACCGTAATTTTGTGCGCCTCCACCATTGAGTCGGTGCGGATTCTCCTCCACTCTACAGAGGAGTATCAACCTGCGGGCTTAACCAATCCGTCAGGAATGCTGGGACATTACCTCATGGATCATGTGTCCACCTCCACCTTCTTTTTATTGCCGAATATCAAAAAAACTGAAAAGCCCTTCGATTTATCAGGATGTGATAGTTTTTTTATTCCTTGCTTTTGCAACTTAGAGTCTCAGCAGGAGAAATTTTTGCGCGGCTATGGCATCTGGGGCGGTGTGCAGCGCTTTGATTTACCGAGTGTTTTGCGTAAAGCAGGCGATGGATCGATTGGATTTATGATTGCTCACGGCGAAGTTTTGCCTCGCTATGACAACCAAATTCAGTTAAGTGATCAAGTAGTTGATGCTTGGGGAATTCCTGTACCTCACATTGAATGTGCTTGGTCAGAAAATGAAAATCTAATGCTCGATCATATGCATCGACAAATTGATGAAATCATCAAACTCTCTGGCGGAAAGAGTATGAAGTTAACCGATATCTTCCATGTGCCGTTATTTTCTGATTTCGTCAGTAAAATGGAAGAAAACATGGCTTTTTCGTCTCCTCCTGGTTATTACATCCATGAAGTAGGCGGCGCAAGAATGGGAACTTCAGAAACCAATTCTGTGGTGAATGCCCATAATCAATTATGGGAAGCTCCCAATCTTTTTGTCACCGATGGCGCTTGTTGGGCTTCTTCTGGTTGGCAAAGTCCGACTTTGACGGAGATGGCGATTACGGCGAGAGCGAGTGAATTTATTGCGGAAGGGATGCGGAAAGGTGTTTTTTAAATATAGTTATTCCCTTCCCACCCAAGAATTAGCGTTGCGTTTAAATCTGAACCAGTAAATTTTTTAAAAGGGTTGCTCTACAATCATTTCAAAAAATTTAATGTGGTTCATTTGATCGAAATCTGCTAGAAAAACTCAAAAAGCTGTAGCGAACGCCCAGCGTTCGCTACAGCTTTTTAGGTTTTAGTTTTAATTATGCTTATGTAGAAATCGCTATAAAATTGAATTTAAGACTTATCGTGACGAAGGCATGATAAGTCTTAAATTCAATTTTGATTTAGGAATATTCTTGATGGCTCCCGTTCGTTTATGTGGTGTGACTAAGAAATTTAGTCAGAATATCGTCCTTCGAGATATTGATCTAGAAGTAGCCGATCGCGAATTTTTGGTCTTAGTGGGACCTTCAGGTTGTGGGAAAAGTACTCTATTGCGTTTAATTGCGGGTTTAGAAGAAGTAACTAATGGCTCAATTTATTTAGGCGATCGCCAAATTAATCATTTACCACCCAAAGTTCGTGATATCGCGATGGTATTTCAAAGCTACGCACTTTACCCCCATATGACTGTCTATAACAATATTGCGTTTGGACTAAGGCGGCAGCGATCGCAAAATTCATCGCCCTTAGCTTGGTTTACCCCTAAACACAAAAAACAACGCGCCGAAATCGATGTCAGGGTGCAACAAGTCGCTGAGTCCCTACAAATTTCGCATTTATTAACGCGCAAACCTAAAGAATTATCAGGTGGGCAAAAACAAAGGGTTGCTCTCGGCAGAGCGATCGCTCGTAATCCGCAAGTATTTCTCATGGATGAGCCTTTATCAAATCTCGATGCTCAGTTACGCAGCGATACGCGATCGCAAATTGTGCAGTTACAAAAGCATTTACAGGTGACAACGATCTATGTAACTCATGATCAGGTTGAGGCGATGACGATGGGCGATCGCATTGTCGTATTGAATAAAGGCGATATTCAGCAAGTAGATACACCTCTCAATATTTATCGTAAGCCAGCTAATCAATTTGTAGCTGGTTTTATGGGTTCACCACCAATGAACTTTTTGCCAGTGCAAGTTAATGCTAATGGCGATCTGCATGGGGAAAGTTTGATTAAGGCGATCGCAATTCATGATTTATCAATTAAAGAGGTCGGTTGCGATCGCAAATTTATTTTGGGATTTCGAGCTGAAGATTTGCAACCTGCGACATCAGATGATGCTCATTTGGAAGGTACGGTAAAACTAGTAGAAGCCCTTGGCTCAGAGACAATTGTGTTATTAAAACTAGCCGATGCCGAAATCAGGGCGCGAGTTTCTGCTGATATTGGTCTAGAACAACATTGGCAAATCTGCGATCGCAGTTTCTGGCGATTTGATCTCAATAAGCTCTATGCCTTTGATGCCGAGTCAGGAGCTACTTTGCATCATCCCTATAACAAGTAGCGATCGCCTGTTAGTCATCGGGAACTTGCTAGCACATGTTCTGCTTGACATTGCGATCGCAAATTGCTTGAGGATGCTGGTTATAAGTTGCGATCGCTGTCAATGTTGCAGAAAATTGCTGGCGCTCTCAATTAAAAGGTTGAGATTAAGTTTTCAGCGATCACTCCTTGAGAGGAGTTTGGTGTAGTCGCTGTTTTATTTTTCAGGAAATTAAAAGGGTTTATGAATCAGCCGAGATAGCGTCATCTTCTGTAAACTGTTCGATCGCTTCTAGCATTCCTTCTGAGTATGGCTCTAAGATGGTGGTGCAAACATGAAGTTCGGCTAGGGCATTACAGAACTCATCAGAATCTGGATTGGCTGTTTCGAGAATATTAATAGCTTCAATGGCACGTTTTAGTTG
>CASBRC010000219.1 GCA_949128015.1 Synechococcales cyanobacterium PMM_0003 | reverse complement strand
GCTTTCTAGCTGTTTGGCAACTTCTATCTACTGTAGGCTTACTCAAGTTGCCAGGTCCATGGGATATCATTTCCGAAAAGTCCACACGCGAATTATTGATTTATCCATTCTATGATCGCGGCGGTACTGACAAAGGACTATTCTGGCAGACTTTAGCTAGTTTTGAACGAGTCGCCAAAGGCTATTCACTAGCAGCAATTGTCGGTGTTGGTTTAGGTGTCTTGGTTGGCACAACGCCAGTTATTGATAAAGCCCTCGATCCATTGTTCCAATTTTTGAGAACAGTTCCACCCCTTGCATGGGTTCCGATCGCACTGGCTGCCCTACGTCAAAATGAACCAGCCGCACTATTCGTTATCTTCATCACCGCAATATGGCCAATTCTGTTAAATACCGCAGTTGGTGTTAAGCAAATCCCTCAAGATTATCGCAACGTTGCACGAGTACTCCAGATTTCTCGTCAAAAGTATTTCTTCAAGATTTTGATTCCTTCGGCATTGCCTTACATCTTTACTGGGTTGCGTATTTCCATCGGCTTAGCATGGCTTGCCATTATCGCCGCAGAAATTATCATGTCAGGTATTGTGGGTATCGGCTTCTTTATTTGGAATGCTTATACCGATGACAAAGTGGGCGAAGTTATCTTGGCTCTAGTCTATATCGGTGCTGTTGGCTTGATGCTCGATCGCGCGATCGGCTGGATTCAGCATTTGATTGTGCCTGAAGAACAGAAGTAGATTTACCCCCCTTAATCCCCCCTTTAAAGGGGGGAAACTAGAAATTAAGTCCCCTCCCCTTGAAAAGGGGATGGCTAGGGAGGGGTTCTGAAGATTTTTAAATAATATTAGGAGATTTTAAAATGCATAATTTTGTTTCGCTTGATCAAGTAGAAAGAACTTTTCCATTAGGGGGTGGTAAGGAATATATTGCCCTTAAAGGCATTGACTTACAAATAGAAAAAGGTGAATTTGTTTCCCTCATCGGTCACTCTGGCTGTGGTAAATCAACTTTGTTGAATATGATTGCAGGTTTAGATTTGCCAACAGGTGGCATCGTCATGCTCGAAGATGAGCGCGTATCGCGTCCTGGTCCTGATCGCATGGTGGTATTTCAAAACTATTCGCTGTTGCCTTGGCTATCGGTACGCGAAAATGTGGCGCTAGGAGTTGATGAAGTCCTATCGCATTTACCTAAAAAAGAGCGCCATGATTTGATTGAGCATTATGTAAAGATGGTGGGATTAAGTCATGCGATTGATAAGCCGCCGACACAACTGTCGGGAGGAATGAAACAACGTGTGGCGATCGCAAGAGCCTTAGCAGTTCGCCCCAAACTATTGCTACTTGATGAGCCATTTGGAGCCTTAGATGCTCTGACCCGTGGCAATCTGCAAGAAAAATTAATGCAGATCTGTAATGAAGACGAAGTTACCGCAGTAATGGTTACGCATGATGTCGATGAAGCGGTATTGCTAAGCGATCGCATTGTCATGCTCACCAATGGTCCCGCCTCAAAAATTGGTGGCATTTTGGAAGTTGACATTCCACGCCCTCGTCAACGCATGGAAGCAGTTAAGCATCCTAGTTATTACAGCCTTCGCAGTGAAATCATCTATTTCTTGAACCAACAAAAGCGCGTTAAGAAAATGAATGCCCGTACTGTAGCAAATGTGTCGCGGCATGGATTAGAGAAGGTTAATCTAGAAATTGGGTTTGTCCCTTTAACCGCCTGTGCGCCGATTGCGATCGCTAAAGAAAAAGGCTTCTTTCAAAAGCATGGACTCGATGAAGTCTCCCTTGTTCGTGAAACTAGTTGGCGCGGTATTGTTGATGGTGTTGCAGGAGGTTATCTTGATGCGGCGCAGATGCCTTCGGGCTTGCCAGTATGGATGACGCTCGGTGGTAATGGAACTTGCAAACCGATCGTCACGGCTCTAACCATGACTCGCAACGGTAATGCGATTACGCTTGATAAACGCTTTTACGATCGCGGGATTCATACCCTCGCTGATTTTAAAGCAATGCTCCAAAATACTCGCGATCGGCAGCACCGTATGGGTGTAGTTCATCCATCTTCGATGCATAATTTGCTCTTGCGTTACTGGTTAGCGGCTGGTGGTATTGATCCTGATCGCGATGTGGAATTAAAAACAATTCCACCCGCGCAAATGGTAGTTGACCTCAAGGCTGGCAGTATTGATGGATTTTGTGTCGGCGAACCTTGGAACTTCCGTGCGGCGATGGAAAACATCGGCTTTACAGTCGCGACAGATTTGGAAATCTGGAATGGTCACCCTGGTAAAGTCCTCGGTGTACGTGAAGATTGGGCAAATGCCTACCCAAACACACATATTGCTCTAGTCAAAGCTTTGCTAGAAGCCTGTATCTACTGCTCCGACCCGAATAATGCCGAAGAGATTCGCTTGATTATCTCTCGTCGTGATTATGTCAGCACCAATATTAACTACATTCATTTAGGAAACTCTAATGATGTCACATGTTCGCTAGATACACCAATGCGCGAACCTGCTCACCACCAGTTCTATGGTGCGGGTGTCAATCGTCCCAGCCGTACTGAGCATCTCTGGCACATTACCCAAATGGCGCGTTGGGGCGATGTTCCCTTTCCTCGCAACTGGGTTGAGGTTTTAGAGAAAACCTGTCGGGTTGGAGTTTTCAGCACGGCGGCGCGTGAGCTTGGGCTGAGCGATATCACTTACAGTCGCAAGGCAATTCAACTGTTTGATGAGATACCGTTTAATGCTGATGATCCGATTGATTATCTCAATCATCTAGAGATTAAGCACAATATCACGATGGCAGAAATTAGTATGGATTCAATGCGAATGGTTGCTTAACCCCCTCTAACTCCCCCTTTCAAGGGGGAGAACAAAAATAGATTCAAGCTTCCCCCCTTTCAAGGGGGGACTGAGGGGGGTAAAAATAGTTTTATCCAATACAAATCATTTATTAACTAAACCGATGACCCAAACAACTCTCAATCAAGATAATGCGATCGCAACTTTGCCACCTCAAGAAGCATTCGTTCGCATTGAAAAAGTCTCAAAAGCATTCCCTACCGCCCAAGGCGAATATGTTGTCCTCAAAGATGTCAATCTCCATATTCAAGAAGGTGAATTTATTTGCTTGATTGGTCACTCTGGCTGCGGTAAATCCACATTATTAAACATGGTTGGCGGGTTCTCAAAGCCCTCTATCGGTGAGGTTATAGTTAACGGCAAACTGATTACCAAACCAGGTCCCGAAAGAATGGTGGTATTCCAAGGTTATGCGCTCTTGCCTTGGCTGACAGTTTATGAAAATGTCCATCTTGCCGTTGATTCTGTTTATCCAAATCTATCGAAAAGCGAGAAAAATGATATTGTCCGTCATCATCTGGCGATGGTCGGTTTAAGTGAATCTGCCGACAAGAAACCAACACAGATTTCAGGTGGGATGAAACAGAGAGTTTCGATCGCCAGAGCTTTATCAATTCGTCCTGAAGTTCTCATCCTTGATGAACCTTTTGGCGCGTTGGACGCAATTACAAAGGAGGAACTCCAAGAGGAGTTACTACAAATCTGGACAGAGCATCGCTGCACAGTACTGATGATTACCCACGATATTGATGAGGCTTTATTCTTAGCCGATCGCCTTGTAATGATGACCAATGGTCCCGCCGCCAATATTGGTGAAATTATGCGGATACCTTTCCCTCGCCCTCGCGATCGCGCTCAAATCATGGAAGATCCTTTATACTACGATCTAAGAAATACTGCTCTAGACTTCCTGTATAACCGTTTTGCCCATGACGAGTGATGCCCTCACCCCATATTCCATTGAGAGACAAGATGCCCTCACCCCTAGCCCCTCTCCCAAGGGGAGAGGGGGACAAGATCATAGAATTGAATTTTGCGATCGCATTGCGGTAATTGCGACGATGCATCGTAAGGAAACTGCGATCGCACCGATCTTGCAAGAGTCACTAGGAATTCGTTCTGTGACTCCTACCGACTTTAATAGCGACTTGTTTGGCACATTTACTCGCGATATTGATCGCCCTGCTAGTCAAGTTGAGACAGCAAAACTTAAAGCGGAGAGAGGTTTAGACTTTGTTAATACCGATCTTGCGATCGCTAGCGAAGGGAGCTTTTTCCCGCACCCGATTTTTGGGATTCCTTACAATCGCGAAATTGTATTGTTGCTTGACAAAAAATATGACTTCAGTGTTTATGGCGAATCTCTCTCCACTAATACAAACTTTCGCCATCAGGTAGTTTCTAGCTACGAGCAAGCCTATGAATTTGCGCTCAAAGTCGGCTTTCCCGATCATGCGATCGTCCTGATGCCAAATGCTCATACTTCGGCAAAGAAGGCAATTCATAAGGGAATTAATTCAGAAGATCTGCTTAAAGAATCCGTGAATGAATTGTTAAAGCGATCGCCTCAAATTCACATAGAGACAGATATGCGATCGCACTACAACCCCACGCGCATAAAAAACATTGCCAAGGCGACAGAAGATTTAGTTCGCAGGTTACAGCAACTTTGTCCTAATTGTAATTTTGTAAATTTTGATGTAGTGGAGAGACTCAAAGGATTACGGTGTGAACTATGTGGATTTCCGACACAAGTTACTCGCGCTCATGTATATCGTTGCGATCGCTGTAATTTTAAACAAGAAAGCTTATTTCCAGATGGAGTGCAATCAGCCGATCCAATGTATTGCTCCTATTGCAATCCTTAAGGCAGAGGGTAGTGTTTCACATTTGTTGAAAGAAAGTGTAAATTCAAATACGGAAAGCACATTAAATGATTTCTCTTCCCACACTGCGATCGCATAAATCCACAAAATCATCATCAGTAGGGTAAAAGCTCTCAGAAGCTGTAGCGCACGCACAGCTTTTAGGAACTCGCAAAACTGGTCTTAGACTTGCTCAGCAATTCTTTAACATCAACATTTTCCCAAAGGACTCGATATAACTGTAATGGTTCTTCTTTGCCCTTGACTTTAATCATCTCTAACTTCTCTAATGGTAGATTTAGTTCAGAAATCTTGATCATTGTACTTTCAGAAATAAAGACCTCTCCCGCTTTTGCGGCTGAACAAATTCGGCTAGCCACATTCATCGTGTCGCCAATATTTGTGTACTGGATCAGATTCTCGGAGCCAATATTCCCTGCGGCGACCATGCCACTGTTCAAACCAATGTGAATCTGGATTTGCAGATCGCGTCCTTGTTCTGTCCAATCTTCATTTAATTGTTTCATCGCCCATTGCATGGCGATCGCAGCATTAACCGCCATAATCGCGTCATCATCTTTTTGGTAGGGAGAACCCCAAACTGCTAAAAGAGCATCGGCAATATATTTCTCTAAAGTCCCGCCAAATGGGAAGACAATATCTTCAACCATCACTTTGAAATATTCATTCAAAAATTCGAGAACCTTGCGCGGCTGCATTGGGGCTGTCATTTCCGTAAAGCCACTGATATCAGAAAATAAAGCCGTAACTTCTGTCTCAATAATCCGATTTAAGTCCCAGCCCTCCTCAATTTTTTTGCTCACAGCCGCAGGGAAAAATCGCTCTAGCTTTGTCCGACGAATGACTTCTGATTGCATATTGCGATACAGATTGGCATTTTCGATTGCGATCGCAGCTTGATTGGCAAGACTAGTCAAAAATTCTAAATCTTCTTTATGGTAGGCATAACCACGCGATAGATTATCTACATACAGCACCCCAATTGCCTTGTCCCTAGGCTTTAATGGCGCACACATGGCAGCTTGGATTGATTGCTGGATGATTGACTGAGAGCTATCAAAACGGATATCCCCAGAAGCATCATCACTAATGATCGCATCCCCTTGTTTCAAAACAAAGTTAGTAATTTTTCGGCTATAAAAATTTAAATCTGCGATCGCATCTGGATTGCTAAACTTGTAGGCTTTTGGCTCTAGTATTCCTGTTTTCTCATCGACCAATAACAACACGGCGCGATCGACCGACATGATTTTTAATAATAATTCCAGAATCTTTTCAGGCAATGCCGAATAAGTTTCTGGAGATGCTAATTGTTGACTGACCTCCAGCAAAACCCTTAACTTAGCTGATGTCCTCTGTGAATCATCATTACCCTGAATCATCAGCACAGAGCCTGAAGTTTTAAGACTCTGTTGTTTTAGCAAATCTTGCATATTGACGCGAGATTTTTCTGGCGAAACTCGCATTAAAATCGATAAGCCTGAGGTTGGTAATTCTTGTTCCTTGCTCAGTTGAATATCGTATTTTGATTCATCAACCAATCGAAATACGACACTACCAAACTGCACCAAATCCCCATGAGTCAGTTTTTGTTGAATAATCTTGATCTGATTAACAAAAGTGCCATTACTACTATTCAGATCACTAACATATAGCCCTTTATCAGTTACCTGAATTTCTGCGTGATGACGGGAAAGACTACGCGCATCATCCTCAACGACAATACTATTGTCTAGCCCGCGCCCAACTGTATTAACTCCCTGTCTTAGATCGCAGATACGCTCGTGAGGAGTACCTTGATTTTGAATAATGTATGGCATATGTTTACCTGCTACGGGTACTTTCGACTACAGAAGTACTAACGAAAACTCTCGTATCATTGATAATGAAATTAACAGCATTATCACATTTTTATCCATGTCTCCAACTACGTTAGAAGTACAATCTCAAGTTCAGGCAAATACTCAGGTTACAACTGACTCCATAGCCGAGTTTAACCAATATGTAATGAGTACCTATGCCAGATTTCCGATCGCATTAGAGCGCGGCGCAGGTTGTCGAGTGTGGGACAGCACAGGTAAAGAATATTTGGATTTTGTGGCTGGTATTGCTACCTGTACCTTAGGACACGCACATCCTGCAATGGTAAAAGCCGTAACTGAGCAAATCCAAACCTTGCACCACGCCTCTAATTTGTTTTATTTTGCGCCCCAAGGTCAATTGGCTAAATGGCTGGTACAAAACTCCTGTGCTGACAAAGCATTTTTCTGTAACTCTGGTGCTGAAGCCAATGAAGGTGCAATTAAGTTAGCGCGTAAATATGCCCATACGAAGCTTGGCATCGAAGATCCCTTGATCTTGACGGCTAATGCTAGTTTTCACGGACGCACACTTGCTACCGTAACAGCGACGGGTCAGCCCAAATATCACAAAAACTTTGCGCCCTTAGTCCAAGGGTTTGATTACGTTCCTTATAACGACATCGCTGCTCTAGAAGCTGCCGTTAAAAAATATGAAACCCGACTCTGCGCGATCATGCTCGAACCATTACAAGGTGAAGGTGGTGTGAATCCAGGCGATCGCGCTTATTTCGCTCGCATTCGGGAAATTTGCGACGAGAAGAAAATCTTGCTAATTATCGATGAAGTCCAAGTCGGCATGGGACGCAGTGGAATGCTCTGGGGTTATGAAAATCTCGGCATTCAGCCCGATATCTTTACCTCAGCTAAGGGCTTAGGTGGCGGCATTCCCATTGGCGCAATGATGTGTAAGTCTTCTTGCGATGTGTTTGAGGCTGGCGATCATGCGAGTACCTTTGGTGGTAATCCTTTTGTCTGCGCTGTTGCCCTAGCGGTTTGTAGCACCATGGTTAAGGATAATCTGATCGCTAATGCAAGAGAGCGTGGTCAACAACTGCGGACTGGGCTGCAAGCTATTTGCGATCGCTATCCACAACATATTGCTTCAGTCCGTGGCTGGGGCTTGATTGATGGCATGGTATTACAAGAGTCCAGCAAGATTCAAGCTCGTGATGTGGTTGCCGCAGGAATTGAGCATGGTTTGTTATTAGTGCCTGCGGGTGTGAAGGTTGTACGTTTTGTACCGCCACTGATTGTTTCGGCAGAGGAGATCGATCAAGCATTAGCAATTGTCGATAATGCGATCGCAAGTTTCGAGTAAACCCCAAAGAGAAAGGCAGCGCTCCGCGCTGCCTTTCTCTTTTACGTTAAACGCCATATCTCGTGATGTTAAGATATAAAACGTTACACAAATTGAATGAACAGCATCGGCTAGATCTAGGTAATCACAAATATGGCAGTCAAACCAGATTGGTTGCGAGTTAAAGCCCCTCAGTGGGAGCGCATTGGCAACGTTACAGAAGTCCTGCGCGACTTGGGGCTAAATACTGTTTGCGAAGAAGCATCTTGTCCAAATATTGGCGAATGCTTTAGCCAAGGTACTGCCACGTTTTTGATCATGGGGCCAGCTTGTACTCGCGCTTGTCCTTATTGCGATATTGACTTTGAGAAAAAGCCGCAAGCGCTCGATCCGATGGAACCAATTAATTTGGGTGAAGCCGTCCGACGGATGAAGCTTAAACATGTCGTCGTTACTTCAGTTAATCGTGATGATTTGCCCGATGGTGGCGCGTCTCAGTTTGTGAGATGCATTGAAGAAATTCGTAAATTGATGCCCCAAACCACAATTGAACTTCTCATTCCTGACCTTTGTTCCAATTGGGAAGCGTTAGCTACAATTCTAGAAGCTCGTCCTCATGTGCTTAATCACAATACGGAGACAGTGCCAAGGCTTTATCGTAAAGTTCGCCCACAAGGAGAATATCAACGGAGTTTGGAGCTATTGCGCCGCGCCCGTGAAATTGCGCCTTGGGTCTATACCAAGTCGGGAATCATGGTGGGCATGAGCGAAACCCATGAAGAGGTTTTGGAAGTGATGCGCGATCTTAGAGCCGTGGATTGCGATATTATTACCATCGGTCAATATCTGCAACCTTCTGCTAAGCATTTGACTTTGCATGAGTTTGTCACGCCTGAGCAGTTTGAAAAATGGCGAATTGCAGGTGAAG
>CASBRC010000218.1 GCA_949128015.1 Synechococcales cyanobacterium PMM_0003 | reverse complement strand
TTCGGATGTATCGTTCTATTCCTAGTTTCTGTGAATATCTATTAATTCGCCAAAACAAAATTTTTGTAGAACGCTATAGTAAGCAAGCACAAGTTTGGACATACAGTGATTTTGATAGTTTAGATCAGTCGATTTTATTGGAGCCGCTAAATGTTGAATTTGCGATCGCAGAAATTTATCGAGGTATTGAGTTTTAAATGTAAATAGGGCATGATCTTAGAGATCGCTCTTGCAGGGAAAAAGTAATGATATCTGATTTTAAAAATCTGAGCGTGAACCCCATAGTCAAAAACTTGAGGTTTTTACCCTTGGCTTTGGTAGGGCTAGCCGCGTTTGCCCTTCACTCTAATCCTGATATGCATCCTTATTTACAAATTTCCATCGCCTTATTTGAGGCAAAATTGGGAATCCTTGTAGTATATTTACTAAGTAGGTGGGCAAAAGAAACCTTAAAACCCAAAAAGCTGTAGCGCACGCGCAGCGTGCGCTACAGCTTCTTGAGTTTGATTATGCTTGACTACTTAGCTAAGAAGATTGCTAAGCCTGTAAGATAAGCCTGTGATTACTACATTTAAGAGAAAAAAGAGAAATGGTAATGAGGACTAGAACTAATGCAATTCTTTGGTGCTTCTTTTTAGGTTGGATAGGCGCTCACAAATTTTACCTAGGACAAACTGGCTGGGGGATAGCTTACCTACTATTTTGCTGGACAGGAATTCCCTCTTTTGCCGCATTTGTTGAATTTATTATGCTCCTTGTCATGGTAGATACTGAGTTTAACCGTAAGTTTAACGGCATGACCAATCATGCTACAGCCTCGGTTGCAGAATCTACCGCAGCACTTGGCGATCTCAAAAGACTTTATGATAGTGGTATTATCACTGCCGAAGAATACGAAGAAAAGCGGAAAAAACTACTTAAGAATATTTAGTTGTTAGCGATTAGCGGTTAGCCAAAAACTAATTACCAATAAACCAGTATCACTTTAATCACTATGTCTCAACCTTCATGGTTTGATCAAACACCAAAATGGGTTTGGTGGTCTTTTTTCCCAGCATTAGGTGGTGGTGCGATCGCCTATGCTGGAGCAAAGACTGGCTCGAATATTTGGATTGGTATTGGTGCTGGCTTTGTTGCCATCGCGATTATTTTCTCTTCATCCTCATTTGCAACATTGATCTGGATGGCTCAAGTTGCTACAGCTTTTGCTCTTAAACGTGAATACTTAACCAAAACTTATCCCAAGCATTTACCATTACCAGAAGATCCCAGTCTATTTGCTGCGATCGCATCTAGCCGCCCCAAGATTGAGTTCAATAGCTGCTCTAAAAACGATCTGGTTAATGTTTTAGGTTTACCAATTGTTTATGCCAATGATATTGATTCATTAAGGGCAGAAGGACATATTTTCACTAGTCTCGAAGAATTGCATGACATTCTCGAAATTCCTAACGCCACACTCAAAAAAATCGAGTCAATGGTGATATTTAGCTATGACTATCGGCAAGAGATCGGTTACTCATGGAAGCGGGTCAACTCTATGACTGTTGATGACTTGATAGCCATGGGAATGGAACCACAAATCGCCACTGCGATCGCAACAGAGAGGCAATTACGTGGCGAATTTAAATCAATTATGGACATCAAAAAACGGACTGGAATTCCCTTTAGTTCGTATCGACAACTTACCTAGAGATCGCAAATTAAATAAAACCCAAATATGATTCGGCGGGCTTAGCCCGCCAAATCATATTTGGGTTTTGAAAAGATTTTACCTGCTTTGATTTTTTAGTTCTGATTAGAAGAAGTTTACTATGTCTATTTTTAAAGTATCTCTCAAAGAACATTTAGCCAAGCATCAACTATGGTTAGAAAGTCATGGCGCTAAAGGTCAAAGGTTTAGTGCGGCTGGAGCTAACTTTGAGAAAGCTGAGCTTAGTGGAGCGAACTTACATAAAGCTAATCTTAGTGGTGCTAATCTTAGCGAAGTCAATCTCAGTAACGCTAATCTCAGTGAAGCAACTTTATTTGGCGCAAAGTTAAGTGGCGCAAATCTCAATGAAGCCGATCTAAGTAACGCATTGCTGAGTGGAGTTGAACTTCAAGATGCATCGCTCCAGAATGCAGTTTTGACTGAGGCGCTCCTTTGTGAAGCGAATCTAAATAACGCTAATCTCAGTAGTGCCAATTTACACAAAGCCAATCTCAGTCTCGGTATACCAGAATTTGTCAAAGCCAAGAACATTCAGGCGCTCTTGATTGGGAATGCGATTCCTTTTGTGAATGTTAACCAGACAAATCTTAGTGAAGCAAATCTGAGTGGTGCAAATCTTAGTGAAGCAAATTTGGATTTTGCAAATCTTAGTGAAGCAAATCTCAGTGGTGCGAATCTGAGTAAGGCAAAACTATTTGCGGTGAATCTGAGTAGAGCTAATCTCTCAGGTGCAAATCTTGATGGTGCGGATCTATTTCGACTACAGGCTCTAGGCACTGACTTTAGTTCTGCTAATCTCACAGATGCTTGTATTGAAGAATGGATTATCGATTGCGATACCAAGTTCGATGATGTAGTCTGTGATTCGATTTATTTAAAGCATATTCTCCGAAGCATACCTGATTATATTTTAAGGCGATATTGCGATCGCCGTCCATTTAATCCCAAAGCAACATTTGCCCAAGGGGATTTTGTGAAATTACTTAGCAAGGGAAATATAAGTTCAGAATTAGAGAAGCATGGTTCAGAAATTTTACAGGAACAAATTCTCATTGAAGAACTGCATCAAATTTTTGAGCAATTGTCTGAGCGATATTCACAGCGTTATGCTGATGCATCAGAATGCGATCGCATTGCCATTCTCAAATTAGAAATCCGCTATCAAGCTCAGGATAATCTCGCATTTAGAGAGCGTCTATTAGAGGTAATCAATTCGCCAAGTCCCATATTAACTGAGCTACTCCAAAATAATTCTTTTGTAACTGTGTCTCCTGAAATCATCGCAACTTTCTTGTAACACAAATAAAAATAGTATGAAGTGATGTTTTTATTTATGCTAACTTTACTGACAATATCTATATTTCTATACAGATTTAACAAGAATGGCTACTTGGCAAGCAATATTATCGCTGACTACCTTTATCAGTGTAATTTTTTTACTGATTACTGAGTGGCTACACTTTACGATCGCAGCTTTTTTAGGTGCACTGATCCTCGTCGTTGCGAACGTGATGACTATGCCAGAAGCCATTGGATACATTAGTAAAAGCCATGGTACATTAGGACTTTTTTTTGGTGTAATGGTGATGGTGCGAGCTTTTGAGCCAACTAAGGTCTTTGAATATCTTGCTACCCAAATCGTGATTTTTGCCAAAGGTCGAGGCGATCGCCTGTTGTTAGGAATCGTAGCTCTGACAACACCCATCTGCGCTGTCTTGCCAAATGCGACAACCGTAATGTTACTCGCCCCGCTAATTCCACCCATAGCCAAGGAAATCGGCGTGGACTTTGTGCCATTACTAATTGTGATGGTGTTTACAGCAAATAGTTCAGGCTTATTAACTATCGTCGGTGATCCTGTAACTTACATTGTCGGAGATGCGCTCAATATGAGTTTTGTGGATTATGTTTTACAGCTTAGTCTTGGAGGTGTGATCGCGGTAGGCGTTATTGTCGCAACATTGCCATTTTTATTCCGCAAAATCTGGAACAAAAAATTAGAAAACCTCGAGCAACTTCCTCATCCCACTATTAATCATCCCCGCACACTCATTGTTGGTGCAATCATCACTGTCTTTGTGTTGATATTCTTTGTAATTGGTGAGTCACTACCGATTCCTGTATCACCAGCAACGGTCGCTTTATTAGGAGCCGCCCTTGCCATGATGCTGTCTCACCATAGCAAAATCGACTCCGTACAGCATATTCTGCGAGATGTGGATTGGAGTACATTAATATTTTTTATGTGCTTTTTTGTACTGATTGGTGGACTTGAGAAAACAGGCGTAATCACCAGTGCGTCAGGATTATTGGCTACTATTTTAGGTAAGAATATTGCCCTTGGTTCCATTGCTTTACTCTTTTTTGTAGGATTAATCTCTAGTGTTGTGCCAAATATTCCCCTCGTTGTGGCGATGGTTCCCTTACTTAAACAATATGTGGTTAATGTTGGTTTAGCTGGTTCAGAGATTATCTCTCCCGACTTTACAGGGCAGTTGCCAGCGATCGTGCTACCTCTATTTTACGCAATGATGTATGGAGCGACTCTTGGCGGTAATGGAACCTTAGTGGGTGCTTCCGCAAATATTGTCGCCGCAGGTGTAGCCGAGCAGTATGGACGGCGCATCTCATTCAAAACCTTCTTACGCTATGGTATTCCTGTGATGCTTCTACAGCTTGTAGTTGCCGCGATTTATATCAGTTTAAGATTTTTGATTTTTTGAAACTCCAGATAGATGTAGCGCACGCGCAGCATGCGCCACATCTGTCTGGGTTCTGGTTTGAGCGCAAAGCGCTGTAGAATTAGAAACGAGATCGTGATGAATTATTTTTCAATAGCATGGCGAAAACTTTATGACTGCTGAAAAGTGGCTTTCAGTAGTTGGTATCGGTGAAGATGGGCTGTCGGAACTTAGTGCAGCCGCCCGATCGCAAATTGATCGTGCCGAAATTTTAGTGGGCGGCGATCGCCATCTTGCCATGCTCAAAGATGCGATCTTGCCAGACGATCTCCGATCGCCTTTAAGATCGCAATTAGAATCGCAGTTAAGATCGCAGTTAATTTGGACATCGCCTATTGAAGAAACCATCCAAAAAATCATTAGTTATCGCGGCAAGTCAGTTTGTGTATTGGCAAGCGGTGATCCTCTATGGTTCGGCATTGGTACAACCCTGTTAAAACGAATTCCTATAGCAGAAATTACAATCATTCCATCACCTTCCACATTTAGCCTGATTTGCGCTCGTTTAGGTTGGTCGATGAATGAAGTGGAAACCTTAAGCCTTTGCGGTCGTCCTGATGCTCTTCTAAATGCTTATATTTATCCAAATGCCAAGTTGTTGATTTTAAGTTCAGGAAAAGAAACTCCTGCAATTGTGGCTAAAGCATTATGCGATCGCAATTTTACCAATAGCAAAATCACAATATTAGAACATCTAAACGGAACGAAAGAGCGCATTATTTCTAGCCTTGCCAACCAATCGCGAGATTTTCCAGAATTTGCCGATCTCAATGCGATCGCAATCGAATGTATTCCCAATCCTGAAGCCCAAATTTTATCGCGCATAGCAGGACTTCCCGATGATGCCTATCATCATGATGGACAATTAACTAAGCGCGAAGTCAGAGCCATGACATTATCGGCACTCGCGCCTAATGCTGGCGAACTGCTATGGGATGTTGGTGCTGGTTGCGGTTCCATTAGTATTGAATGGATGCGAAGCCATCCCCGTTGCCAAGCAATCGCCATCGAAAAATCGCGCATTCATTTTATTGCCGAAAATGCGATCGCATTAGGCACTCCCAATTTAAAAATCATTGAAGGCAAAGCTCCTGAAATTTTAAAGAATTTACCCACACCTGACGCGATCTTTATTGGCGGTGGCGCGACGGTGACAGATCTGTTTGAGACTTGTTGGGAAAATTTGCGATCGCAGGGGCGTTTGGTCGCAAACGTTGTCACCCTTGAAGGTGAACAGAAATTATTTCAATGGCAACAAAAATATGGCGGTACACTTACCCAAATTTCGATTAAACGAGCTGAACCGATCGGTTCTTTTCTGGGATGGCAACCGATGAGACCTGTAACTCAATGGAAAATAATTAAGCCTTAGTAAGTAGGTGGTCATAATTAAATCAAAACCCAAAAAGCTGTGGCGCACGCGCAGCGTGCGCCACAGCTTTTTGGGTTTGGGTAATTTATTACGTCCAACTACTCACCATAAGGGACGAGCGCGAAAATAAAGTACCAACTATCTATGAGACTGGCTTCGACTCCGCTCAGCCATCGATGGCTGAGCGGAGTCGAAGCCATACACTTGGTACTCTAATTTATTGCTGCCCCATAATGCCCACAGGCGGCTACGGCAAAGCCAGAAATCTCGGTGTTGCACATATTCATAATGGTCAAGGAAAAACAGGAAAAGATTTTTGATTTTGCTGTAAGGTAAAACAGGAGCAACCGCACCGAAAGTTCTAGCATCTCTTTAGACTTAGAATAGCAAAAAGTCTTGCGGTGTAGTCTAGCTAAATAATGTCTCAGTCTTGAAAGATTCTTTTGTTCTGAGCAAGATGCGATCGCAAATGGTTGGCGTAAAGCACCGAGATAGATAGATTATGAATAAACTACAAGCGCGATTAATTCAACATCTCGAAAAAATTGTCATCGAGCGTAATCCTTACTATGCCTCGGCTGGACATTTATTTGCGCGTGAATATATTCGATCGCATTTCTCGAAATTCGGTGAAGTGATTACCCATGAATTTGAAGTCAATGGTAATCGGCATCAGAACTTAATTTTAAATATTAGAGCAAATTCTCATCACAAGCGATCGCCAATTATTATTGGCGCACATTATGATACGGTTCCTGCTTGCGTGGGAGCAGATGATAATGGATCGGGCGTTGCGGTACTTTTAGAATTAGCTGAATATCTATCTGCTCATCCTGCTAAATATCCAATTCAATTAGTTGCTTTTGATATGGAAGAATATGGGTTGTCGGGAAGCCATGCTTATGCTAAAAAGCTCAAGATTGAAGAACAGAAACTGCGCCTGATGATTTCCTTAGAAATGCTGGGATATTGCGATCGCAGTCCGAATTCTCAGCGTTACCCGAAAGGATTGGACAAGTTTTATCCCAACACAGGCGACTTTATTGGCTTGATTGGCAGTATTCCCACAATTCCTGACCTCATCCATTTGCAACATCACATGAAATCTAGCGTACCTTGTGAATGGCTCCCCGCAGGCTGGAAAGGACTAGCAATACCCGACACTCGCCGCAGTGATCATGCGCCCTTTTGGGACGCTGGCTACAAAGCTTTGATGGTTACTGATACCGCGAATATGCGAAATCCGCATTATCACAAAAGTAGCGATCGCTTAGAGACTCTCGATTTAGAATTTCTCACCAATGTTTGTCAAGGGC
>CASBRC010000217.1 GCA_949128015.1 Synechococcales cyanobacterium PMM_0003 | reverse complement strand
TTGATGATCGCGACTTTCTTGGATAATTGGCACTACCAATTTTGCTTGCACCCCAAATTGCTTCACAAAATCCGCCAAACAAGACTCTACATCGATCTGTTCAACATTGGTAATTGTGCGGGTTTTGCCTTGGCTGTATGCCTGATGATATTGTTTCGGAAAGACTTCTTCGGGGAATACTTGCCCTAAGATGCTGGTATAAGGTGGTAAAACAGTTTCATGAATGGCGCTACCAGTGCCATCGTCCCAGAGTCGATAGATTAAAACGCGATCGGCTTTTAAGAATTGTTGAACTTCTTTTACTGTTGTTGAGAGTACTTGTTCGAGATCCAGAGATTGTCGGATTTGCCGCGTAATTTGGGTGACCAGTCTTTCGCGATCGCTTTGCTGTCGCAGTAATTTTTCTGTCTGACGGCGACGGTTTCCTTCTCTTACTAAAAAAAAAGAACTTACCAATAGGAGCAAAAGGCTAAGGAAACTTCTAATTACAGAAAAGCTGGTCATAATCAATTATTCCGACAACGATAAAGCGCCTTGCGCTGACATACAGCAATTACCGATCAAACGAACCACAAAAGATTTTTTGAAAGTGTTGCTTCGCAACACTTTCAAAAAATTATCTATATCACTCAAACCCTCAATAGGCTGTAAAGTGTTGAGCGCTCTATCTATATTGATTTTACATTAGCACTTACAGCGCTTTGCATTCAAAACCGAACCAGTAAATTTTTTGAAAGAGTTGCTTTGCAACTCTTTCAAAAAATTTACTGGTTCGGTTTTGAATGCAAAGCGCTGTAAGTGCTAATGTAAAATCACCGAAACATACGATACGCGGGAAGCTCCGCGCTTTAGCGCTGAGAGGTAAGCGAACGGCGGTTTCAACCGCCTTATTCTTTCAACAAATGCATTATAATTAGAAAGTGAGTAAGAATAACCATCCGTGCAAAGAATCGATTTGATAAGGTGTAACTCCTGATTTGTTTCGTCTCGGTATATCCGTAGCCTGAGCAGACAAGCAATAGTCAATCGTGGAGCGCGATAACTTCTAATTTGATGGACTCAGAAAATATAAAACACACAAGTAAGCGCAATTGCATCGGCGAAAGCCAGTTGTTTTGAGCGTCTAGGGGTATTTTGACAATGCCCTTGAAGCTTAGTAATAGGCTATTCAAGAATCTCAGTCGCTTCAGCGCTGAGAGTGTCAAAACATAATGGCAATTCATTACAACGCTTTGCGTTGCCATGAAACCCAGAGAAATTTTTGAAAGTGCCGCGAAGCGGCACTTTCAAAAATTTCTCTGTACCCTTTAAAGCCTCAATAGGCTGTACTAATCTATGTCATTTTTCTTGATTGTCGGGGCGTTGACTTAGGCAACTGCCCCCCCTTGCCGCATTGCGAAAAGTTTGGACGGCTTCAACAGTGTTGATGTGACCGCAGTATGGACAGTAAACTTGCTCGCCAATTTGTGGCTCGATGTCGGCACGACTCCACCATTTGCGACAGCGATCGCAATGGAAATGATAAAGAAATTCTAAGGAAACTTTCATAGGCTTTGGCGAAACGTTTGCCTAAAGGTCTTTAGGGCTTCGAGGGGTGAGGCACATAAAATGCAACGTTGAAATATTGCCATGTCGAGATTAGGCAAAAATTTGCTAGTCGATGATTTTTGATACTGGCGATTATCGCGATTATCTAAGTGATAAATATCAAGAACCCCATCCTCCCATAACCAAACTTCAGGGACACCAAGCAAATAATATTTTTTTAATTTCTCAATATTGCCACTGGTCAAAATAACTTCTATAGCAAGATCAGGTATCTTTTTGGAGACTTCAAAGCTATAAGATTCATCGGGCTGTAAAGACACCTGTTCTGCTTTTTCTTGAGTTGCTTGCCCCATTGGGAAAAACTCAATTTCCATCTCCAAAAAATATAGTTCTAGCAATGCGCCAATAATCGTTTTGATTAGCTCATGATCGACTGAAGTGGACACAATCTCTAAAACTCCGTCGTAATAAGCTAGTCGAATACCCCGTGAATCAGCAAATCCGCGCTGAATCAATTTGAACTGTTCCCACGTAATCAGGGGTTGCTCAATTCTGACTTCAGGATTTTGTTTGGGTTGAGTTAGCAGCATCTCGATAGGCGGCGTATACGCCCTTGACGTTGTACCAGTTCAAGAAAATTCTAGCGATTTCTAAGGCTAGTTGGGGCTTGCCTTGATCGATTAGCCATTTTAAAAATGGTTTTAGCGATCGCTCATTTAACAAACCACCTAATGACAAAGCACCCCAGAGCAATACATGCAGCCATGTCATTTGGATCATCATCCGCACTTCCCATGTGGGATGTTTTTGATAAAACACTACACCCATGCGTCCACGTTGAGCTTCGATATCGACAAGTTTTGGTAATTGCTCGATTGTAAAGGCTGGATGCCAATGATAGCCAACAGCTTCAGGACATTTAATTAATTTTAATCCCAAATTTTTGAGGCGCACACCTAGCTCTAAATCTTCCCAGCCATATTGACGGAAACTCGTGTCAAATTTTCCTGCTTCGATCAGCCAATGTTTTGCGATCGCAACATTACCCGTCGCAAAAAAAGCGGTAGAAATATCGGTGACTTTAATTTGCTCAGAAGTGGGGTTGTCAAAATTAGAGGTGTTGATCACCCGACCATAGGTAAAAGCGCGATCGCTACCTTCTAAAGCCTTAGCATGGGATGACAAAAATACTGGCGTAACTACGAGATCGCTGTCGATAAATACGATTGTGTCGCCCTGCGCCAAATCTAGCCCAGTATTTCTAGCGATCGCCGCCCCTTCATGATTTTGCAGAAATAGCTTAACGTGGGGAAACTCGTTAGCCTTGTCTTTTAGAAATTCTACAGTGCCATCTGTCGATCCATCATCAACCACTACAATCTCGTATGGCTGTGTGAAATCTTGTGTTTCCATAGCTTGCAAACATTTTTGCAAGATTGGCAGGCGATTATAAGTCGGGATGATAATTGACCACATGTTAACAATTATAAAATTAGAGGGCGCATCGCGGCCTCTAATTTTTTTAATTGCGTGATTGTCTCCAATATTGCCAAAAAGTAAGACCGCCAACATAGCCATAGCTCAACGCATATAGCACCATAAATGGCAAGGTTATATACAGCCCTTTGCTATATGCCAACATTGCTGCGATCGCACTGTATACACACAAGCCGATCTCGATACCTGCGGTTGCATCTAGCGGTATCTTATAGGCTTTATTATCCCAGCGATCGCTCTTGTTCTGAATATCGAACTTGGGCGTGCGGCGAAAATTTGCACCTGTATTCGATAAACCAGCAAATACAGCACGACTATTGCTCCAAGATATCCCAGTCCCAAGAACCGCTAACAGAAATATCCGTCCGAGTCGGCGATGCCATAATTGTGGATACAACTCCTTCTGGGCGTGGAAGTACAAAAATGGGGGGCCAAATGTTGCAGGCAGCATAAAGACTGACCAAATGCCTTCAAAGAAGATCCGCGTGGCGATCGCACTATCAGGAGTAATCAGCATCAGAGGAACCGAGAGCAATATCAATAGCAACATCAAAGGATGCGCCGAATATCCTGACAAATGCATTGTGGCTTGAAATTTGACAGCCAGACTAAGATCCGCTTTCCAGATTTGGAAAATCAACTTTTTCGCACATTGAATGCTGCCCTTTGCCCAGCGAAACTGCTGTAATTTAAAGGCAAGCATGGCAACTGGCAACTCTGCTGGCGCGACGATATTATTGTCATAAACTACTTGCCAACCTTTGAGTTGAGCGCGATAGCTCAAATCCATGTCTTCAGCTAAGGTGTCAGCGTGCCAACCGCCAGCATCAATAATCGCCTGACGATTCCAAATACCCGCAGTACCGTTGAAGTTGAGAAAATAGCCATTGTTGCATCTGGCTTGCTGCTCGATCGCAAAATGCCCGTCAATTCCTGTCGATTGCAACTTGGTAAGTAAAGAATATTCAGAGTTGATATGTCCCCAACGGGTCTGCACAACCGCAACTTTAGCATCGGGATTTTCTACATAATGGCGGATCGTATCCTTGAGCCAGTTTGATGACGGAATAAAATCCGCATCAAAAATGGCGATGTAATTACCCTGCACCATTGGCATCGCATCTTGCAAAGCCCCTGCTTTAAAACCAGCCCGATTGACACGATGTATGTATTCGATCCAAAAGCCCTGATCTTTGTATTCTTGGACAGTTTCGCTAAGAATGGCTTGAGTATCATCAATAGAGTCATCGAGTACTTGAATTTGCATGCGATCGCGAGGATAGTCCAGCTTACAAACTGCATCTACCAATCGGCGTGAAACATAGCGCTCATTAAAAATTGGTAACTGAACCGTGACAATCGGAAGATCTTCTAAAGCGATCGCAAGATGCTCAGGTGGATCAACTGCCAAAACATAACTACCAAAGTTTTTGTCGAGGCGAAATTGATCAAAATTATCAAAATTATTGACTGCGATCGCACCTAAACTTGGCGACGGCAATGCGGCGACTTGGGCAGTCTGGTATTCTCGCGCAGGATTGAGCTGCGGAAAAACAAGCTGTTTCCGTAGAGATGGCTTGGGCTTATGGACAGCAGTGAGCCAATAAGCATTTAGCCCATAAAGTAATAGCCACATTGCTGCCACAGCGTTGAGGGCGGCTAGGATCGATATTATTAGTATCAGAATGACTCTTGACTCCTTCTTACCACACGAAGCACTAATCTTAAAAATTGATCAGACAAGTGAAATTAGCACACTAAGAAATATTACGATGCTTGTCCTGTATTTGTAGAAAAATTTACGATTTGACTCTAAGTCTTTATACAGACATTTGCCAATATTAATAAACATTGTGTGAGTTTGCCAAATATCTGAAGATAGAAATGTGAAATCTGGGTATTTCTAGTAGACCATCAATAACAAGGGGCTTAAGCCCCTTGTTATTGATGGCTAAATTTCACTTTGCATTTCTTGAAGTGCGATCGCAGCCGCTTCTTGTTGAGCTGCCTTGATGCTTTTGCCTTGACCTTGCCCCCAGAGGCGATCGTCAAACCATACTTCTACCGAAAAAAGATTGCTGGGATTGTCTTGAGCCGTACTTACATTGCGATATTCAGGAAGACGCTTCCAACGTCCTTGGGTTAACTCTTGCAGAGCAACTTTGTAATTGCCCAGTGCAGGAATCGCCAACAGAGATTCTGCAAAACGCTGCATATGCGGATCAAGCCATTTACGAATAAAGGCTAAATCTTGAGTATTAATATATATCGCCGCCATTAATGCTTCGAGTGCATCTGCAAGTAGAGATCGCAAAGCTTGCAAATCATTTCGAGCCGCATTAGAAACTACGACATATTTTTGGAGATCGTAAAAACTGGCAATTTCAGCGAGGGTTTTGTCACTAACTAAATGCGATCGCAGAGCGGCTAAGTCCCCAACTTTGCGATCGCCATAGTGCTCTTTCAAAAATAAGCTCACTGACAAACGTAGGACACTATCGCCCACAAACTCTAGCTGATCATTGTTATAAGTCCCTGAGAAGCTGGGATGTACTAAGGCCTGATCGATCAATAGCCAATCAAATTCAGATGGATTTATCCGTTCTAGCTTTACCTGTTCTAGTCCCATCTGATCTAATAGACGGACTAGTTCTTTAAGACGGCGTGGATCAATGGTGGATGGCATGAGATTTGTAGGGAATTGATAACAAGGGGATTAAGCCCCTTGTCTGTCTTAAAATTACAGTTACAGATACAGTTGCAGATACAATTACAGCAACTTTGTAAATATGATCGTAGTTCATTGCAACCATGACTAAAAGGTTTTTCTCTACACTTTGCCTAGCCCTACTAGCAACAGTGACAACAATTTGGATAGTGGCGTGTCAGCCTAGCACTTCAGTAACAGACACTAACACTACAACTACGACAACACCCACATCAAGCTCTAGTGGCGGTGTTAAAGACAATTTACGGCTAGGTGCATTGTTACCGATAACAGGTGACTTGTCTTCGATTGGAGCACCAATGATCAAGTCCATTGATTTTCTGGTCGAAACTGTAAATAAATGCGGTGGGGTAATGGGAAAACCAATCGCTTACTTTAAGGAAGATGATCGCACCGATCCACCTGCGGGGGCGGAAGCGATGACCAAATTGGTAAAAGTCGATAATGTTGGTGCAGTAATTGGCTCATTTGCTAGCAGTGTCTCGACCGCAGCGCTTGCGATCGCAGTTCCTAACAAAGTCACGATGATTTCCCCAGGTAGCACTAGCCCCATCTTTACCGAACGCGCTAAAAAAGGTGAGTTTAATGGCTACTGGTATCGCACCGCGCCACCTGACACCTATCAAGCCTTAGCCCTTGCCAACCTTGCCTATAAAAAAGGTGCCAGAAAAGTGGCGACCCTAGTAATTAATAATGATTATGGTGTCGGTTTTGAAAAATCCTTTGTCGAAGCCTTTGAAAAACTCGGCGGCACAATTGTCAACAAAATCAACCCAACTCGCTACGATCCTAAAGCTACTACCTTTGAAGCTGAAGCCAAGGGCGCATTTGGCAGCAAGCCTGATGCAGTTGCCGCAATTCTCTATCCTGATTCTGGTGGCGCGGTAATCAAGGCAGCTTTTGAGCAAGGCTTGACTAAAGATGTGAAAATTTTGCTAACCGACGGTGTTAAAACCGAAGACTTTCCGAAGCTAATTGGTAATACTCCTGAAGGTAAATTGATTTTAGCGGGTGCGATCGGGACGGTTCCTGGAGCCGACGGCAAATCTCTTGCCGAATTCACCAAGAGCTATAAAGAAAAAACAGGTCAGGATCTGGGTGCTTTTGTCCCCCATTCCTATGATGCGGCGGCTCTAATTGCGATCGCAGCCGAAGCCGCCAAAGATGCTACAGGCGATGGCATTAAGAGCAAAATCCGCGAAATTGCCAACGCTCCTGGACAGGAAGTCAGCGATGTTTGTGAAGCGATCAAGCTAGTTAAAGCTGGTACAGACATTGACTACCAAGGTGCAAGCGGCAACGTTGATCTAGATGAATTTGGCGATGTCAAAGGTAGCTATGACGTTTGGGAAGTCCAACCCGACGGCAAAATTACCGTGATTGATCGCGTTTCTCCTTAAAATTAATTAGGCAACCATAATTGAACCCAAAAACCAAGAAGCTGTAGCGCACGCGCAGCATGCGCTACAGCTTTTTAGGTTTTAAGGGTTCTTTTGCCTACTCCCTTCCCAGTGAAAGATTAGACAGTAAAACCCAAGAATTAGCGTTGCGGCGCGAAGCGCCGCAACGCTAATTCTTGGGGGCGAAGAGAGTACCTACTTAATAACCGCAAAAACCTGCTAATCTTTTTTGTAAAAATTCACGTAACCCACATTAATAAAGGCGCGACCATCTATGGCGATCGAACTTAAAGCTGCTCCTCCGCAAGAAGTTTCCATCTACATGCCCTATTATCGAGAGCCAAACAAGCGTCAAACTCTCCCCTATGCAATTTCCCTATATAAACAAGGCGAAATTACAGGCGAACGTCATATTGAAGGAAGTCCTGCGGTGTCTTTTATGGCAGTATGGCGCGTAGCAAACTTACCATCTGATTTAGTGCTATGTCGTTTGACCTTTGACGGTGATGCGGACATGAGCTATGAAATGACATTAGAAAATTCAGAATTTATTGGCTACTTAATTGAAGTTGTTGCCAATATTCGTGATAAAGGCTATGTTGATTTCCCCCAAATCTTCTACAGCAAGTTGTTTCGACTCAAACTGACCAGTATTGAAGGTAATTAAATTGAGTAAATGAACATAATAAATAACCCAAACCCAAAAAGCTGTGGCGCACGCTGCGCGTGCGCCACAGCTTTCTGGGTTTGGTATTTAAATCTGTCCACCTACTTAGGAGATTTCTAACAAAGAATTTACCCCACCCTAACCCTCCCCTTGCAAAGGGGAGGGAACAAGATTTCTGGTCTTCCCCCTTT
>CASBRC010000216.1 GCA_949128015.1 Synechococcales cyanobacterium PMM_0003 | reverse complement strand
GATTAAGGAATTTCTTCACGCTTTTCTCTAAAACCTAACTCTACTAAAGCTTTGCGGATTTTTGCTTTAGAAGGCTGTGTCTTGGGCATGGCAAGATTCAATTCTCTTGCTGCTTCGAGCATTTGCCTAATTAATATATCCAGTAAATTATCATCCACATCTTCAGGAACTTGCTCAATCCTGCCTTGATAAGCCAAGGTGTAAAGCTCTAAATGGTGCTTACCCATGATTTTAGCTAATTTTCTTAAAGTCTCAGGCGTTGGGCAAGTGCCTTTAAAGCAAGCCCCACGCAGTCGTGGCTGTGGCACACCAGTTAACTCGGCAAGATGGTTCATACTAATGTCTTGCTCATCTAAATATTGAAGAACATATAGCCCTAGCGGTGAGCAATCTTCATTTTTGACTTGTAACCTTGGTGGCATTAAAGAAACTTTGTAATTGAGTAAGCAACCCAATTATATTTGAAAGCAATGCTTTGCAGCGATTTCAAATTTATTGAGATCGCAATTCTCATTATAGAAATTGGTTTTTTGAAAGGCAGCCTACGGCTGCCTTTCAAAAAACCAATTTTGGGGTTTGCAGCGCCTACGGCGCTGCAAACCCCAAAGTTGGTTTCATAATAAGAATTGCTGTTATTGCGATCGCCATGTGCCATGAAAGCCTGTTGGGACAATGCTAGGTAAAGCTAAGCGACAGACTGGTTCACAATCTAATTGATCGCTATCAAATATCCAGACTTCCGAACATTTGCGATCGCCATCAAATACGACGGTGATTATCCAGCCGCGATCGGGATTGGTGGGGTCGGGTGCAAATAATGGCTCCATCGGATAGCGATTTGCACCAAAGTCAGCTTCGGTGAGCGTATGGGTTTGATAATCGTAACTTGCGATCGCATCAAATAATTCGGTGAGATTGGTATCAGCTCGACGAGTAGAGAGATAGGTATAGCGAGAGTTTTGACCAACCTCCGCAGGGGATACGCTCGGAAATTCGCAGCCGCGATCAATTAATTGTGAGGTTTCTCGAAATTCGCCCGTCTTGGGATTAAGGCGCATTTGCCAAAAAGTCCCTTTAGCTTGAGTTTTAGTTTTACCAGAAGCAACTTCTTTCAGAAATTGATTGGTGGTAAAGTCAGGATAGCGAATCAAATCAAATACGACATTCCCATCGCGATCGCTATGACCATTGCCAAAATGCCACTGAAACCAAGGCTCAGTCACGCTACGACTAACCAATTCCAAATTATGACGATTGAACACGAGAACCTCTGTACCTTCTTGGGGCTTCCATTGCAATGATTCGCTATAGCTTTGTAAATTAAGCAACACAGGAAATGGATTCATCCGCAAAGGTGGTACAGAGAAAATCAGATAATCTCCTGCCATTACAAAGTCATGGATCATCGGCAGCCCTTGCAAATTAGTCTGACTTTTTTTGATCAATTTGCCATTGCGATCGCTACGGTAAATATGTAAAGTCGCCTTCTGCCCATAGGAAACCCCAAAGTTAAAAATCTCGCCTGTCAGAGGATCGCGTTTGGGATGTGCCGAATAGGGCAAGCGGTTTTCCAAACCTTCCAGATTTTCTAAACCGAATGTTTCCAAGGTTTCCAAATCGAGCGCATGGGGTAAACCACCTTCCCAAAGAGCGAGAAGTTTATCGGGTAAAGCAATAACAGAAGTATTTGCCACATTTTTAGAAGACTTACCAAAGCGCTGTAACCAAGCCCCTGTGGGAGCCATGCCGTAATTGCCAAAGATCAATTTATCAGCTTTCTCTTCTATTAAATATCCTTCAGTTTGAACATAGCGATAAGTCGCACGGGCTTGCCCTTCCGCAAAATGCACTGCCAAAATTGCACCATCACCATCAAACCAATGTCCCACTTGTAATCCGCCGCGCTCCAATCTTCCAGGACCATTGCGATAAAGGGAGCCTTTGAGATTTTCAGGAATCTTGCCAGAAATCGTCGAGAGTTGGGTGATCGGAAATTCAGTCGCTGGTTTTGCGATCGCCTTTGCCCAAGATGCTGTTTTTTGAGTAGTTGTAGTCATGATTTTGTTGATTAAAAAGGCTGGATTGATTGGGATGACGAAATATTAGTGTTTTTAGATGCTTGGCATAATTAACCAAAAGGAAATATGGCGCTCTGCGCTGTATTTTTTTTTGGTTTTTGAATTTCTGTTAAACTTTGTAAAGTATAAATTAACGTAGGTAAAATCAATGAGTGAAAAAATTATATGGACATCGGAAGCAGAAGAAAAGCTCAAAGATATTCCTTTTTTTGTTCGTCCCTTTGCTCGTAAAAAGATTGAAACCTACGCCAAAGATAATAGCTTTACCTCTATCACCACGGAGGTTTATGAACAGGCGAAAAAACGATTCAATAAAAAATATGACGAACTAAAATAGACCCAAGAGAGAGACGTGCCTTGGCACATCTCTCTCTTGGTCTTATTTTGAACGAAAATTGACTGCAATAATTCCCATCAAAGAAATAATTACAATAGCGATCGTCCAGAACCATCCTTCTTGAATGTCCCCAGCTTCTACGGCAAAATAAATTGCCATTGGCATAGTTTGGGTCTGCATCGGAATATTTCCAGCAATCATTAATGTTGCGCCAAATTCTCCTAGCGCCCGCGCAAAGGTAAGCACTGTTCCCGCGATAATTCCGCGCATCGCTAAGGGAATAGCGATATACCAAAACACATCTAATTCTGATGCTCCATCTAGTCTAGATGCATCTAATAGCAAAGAATCAATTTGCTCAAAGGCTCCCAAAGCCGCGCGGTACATCAATGGAAATGACACAACGATCGCCGCTATGACTGCGGCGTACCATGTAAATACTAATCGAAGATGCCATTGAGCAAGAATCTGTCCTAAAATCCCATTTTTGCCCAGCAAAATCAACAGCACAAAACCAACCACAGTGGGCGGTAAAATTAACGGCGAAATGAGAATCCCTTCGATGAGGGAGCGGAATTTGCCGCGATAAAGATACATTCTATAGGCAACAATTGTGCCTAAGCCAAAGTTGATCGCTGTCGCTAGCAATGACACTTTTAGAGAAATCCATAATGGCGATAGATCAGGAATCAACATTTAACTTAGTTTAAGTAGTTGGACGTAATCAATTACCCAAACCCAAAAAGCTGTGGCGCACGCGCAGCGTGCGCCACAGCTTTTTGGGTTTTGATTTAATTATGACCACCTACTTAAGGGGCAGGAATCCCAAAGCCATATTTTACAAATATAGCTTTAGCCTCGTTACCTTGCAAAAATTCCACGTATTGCTTAGCAGCATTTGGTTCTTTGCTTGATTTCAAAACGGCGATCGGATAGCGAATTGAAGAATGTAGCTTGGGATCAGCTATTGCTGCGATCGCAACTTTATCTGAGCTTTTAGCATCAGTAAGATAGACAATACCTGCTTCTACATCACCTGTTTCCACAGCCGTTAGTACTGACTTCACATTATTACCCAACACAAATTTAGATTTTACCGCTTCCAAGATTCCCAGATTTTTTAAGACCTCAGTTGCATATTGTCCTGCGGGAACAGTTCGAGGTTCTCCAATCGAGATTCTCTGAACTTCCGTTTTTACAAGTTGAGAAAAGTCAGTTAAAGATATAGAAGATTGCTTAAGGGTGATCAACACTAACTGATTGGTCAACAAGTTCTTCTGAGTTTCTGAAACTAGTAGATCTTTCTCTTGTAAAGCTTTCATTTGCTTATCAGCCGCCGAAATAAATACATCAATAGGTGCGCCCTGTTCGATTTGCTGTTGCAATGCGCCAGAGGCAGCAAAGTTATAGTTGACAGTCTGTTTGGGGTTTGCTTGGGTATAAGCTTGAGTATAAAGTGGTGTAATTTCTTGTAGAGCTTTCTGAAGACTGGCGGCGGCGGAAACCAAAATCGCAGAAGTTTGAGCAGGAGGTTGTATAGTTGCTCGGCTTGACTGCGGTACAGACGTAATTTGATTGCAGGAAACTAGTAGCATTGTTAATATAAAGCTCAACAGTCCAGATCGCCAAGACTTCCTGAAAAAACAATTTTGGGGTTTACAGAGCCGTAGTTGTGGCAAACACCAAAATTGGTTTTTTAAGGAGAATAGCTGATGTAAAGTTTGGGGTAACATGTAGAAGAGCTTTACGAGTTTGCTTACAAGATGAGCCAATTATTACATGGGGAATCAATCTGGAAACGCTTGCGCCAAGGCAATATTTCTTCTTGTGAAGAAGCTTTGCAATCTTTAGTTGAATCTGATGGAAATGTTCATCTAGAATATTTAGACCAAGACTTAAATCATCGATTTTTTCGTGAATTTGAAGATCGGAGTATTTTGCCGCCAGTAATTCCATTATTGCTATGGCGCAATTGTTTTTATATCGGTAGCCCACAAACCGTGAGCGATGTTCATCTCAAGCTGATTTGCGATCGCACTTTGACCGAAATCAAAGTCATCAAGATTTCTACTACTAGCTATCGCACTTGGTTTCGCCGCCAAAATATGCCTAATCCTAATCAGATTCATTCGGCACAGGCGATCAACCCGCTTACAGGTGAAACCGAACAAGTTGATATCGGTGAAGTTACTGAACTGTATCTTTCTCAAGCTGTCGATCAAACTCGCCGAATTAACGCTTTGATCTCGATCGCTTTGCAGCATCGAGCCAGTGACATTCACCTAGAGCCAACGCCGACAGGGCTGCGAGTTCGCTTTCGCATTGATGGGATTTTGCGCGATATCAAAACCTTGCCCCTCGAAATTAGCCGCAAAATCATTGTGGCGCTAAAGGTAATGTCAGACATGGATATTGCCGATAGTCGCCGCCCTCAAGATGGACGCATCGGCAAAGAATACACCAGTGATGAAAGTCTGCATCTCAAACTTGATATGCGGGTGAGTACACTACCTTGTGTCTGTGGTGAAAAGGCTGTAATTCGATTATTACCCCGCGATAATCCTTTTTCAAATCATTTGGAATGTTTAGGATTTAGCGATCGCACTCTGAAGATTTATGACGGTTGGTTGCGACAACCTCAAGGACTGATCATCATGACTGGTCCAACAGGATCGGGCAAAACCAGTACGCTTTATACCAGTTTGCAAGCGATCGCCCAAGAACATGTCAACGTGATCACTGTTGAAGATCCCGTCGAATATATTTTACCGAACATTACTCAAACTCAAGTATGCGAACCCGCAGGCATGACTTTTGCCGCAGGGCTACGGGCAATTCTTCGACAAGATCCTGATATTGTGATGGTGGGCGAAGTCCGAGATCCTGAAACTGCGGAAACTGTGGTCAGAGCAGCTCTGACAGGGCATTTAGTACTATCGACAATGCATACAAATGATGCGGCTAGTGCAATCCCTCGGCTCAAAGATCTAGGACCAGATCCAGGATTAATTAGTGATGCTTTATTAGGTGTGGTCGCTCAGCGCCTAATTCGCAAAAATTGTCCTCATTGCTCTTCGCCCTACCAGCCCACTTCGTCAGAACTGCAATCTCTTAGACTCGATCGCCAAGATATCGATCCTAGTCATTGGCGTAAAGGGAAGGGTTGTGAAAAATGCTTCTCTACTGGTTATATCGGGCGCGAAGCTGTAGTCGAACTAATTGATATTGATGATGCTTTTCGGCAAATTATTTATGAAGGGACGATCACTCAAATGAATCGTTATCTTAATGAGATTGACTTTGACTCATTTCGACTGGCTGCGATCGACAAGCTAAATGCTGGCATAACCACTACTGAAGAGGTTTTACGGGTATTGCCGCGTAGTGCTTTATATAGAGTAAATTCTCCCATTTCACGTCAAGCCCATATCAAAGCTGTTCGGCACTTCGTGCCGTAGGCTCCCAAACCCAAAAAGCTGTGGCGCACGCGTAGCGTGCGCCACAGCTTTTTGGACTTACCCTATGTGAGATTGCGGCGTTAGTCTTAATTTATGGCTGAACTTTCACTCCACGCCAAAATGCAACGTGACCCTTGATTTGTTTGGCGGCATCCTTCGGCTCAGGATAATACCAAGCTGCATCTTTATTGCTTTCGCCATTAACTTCGATACTGTAATAACTTGCTACGCCTTTCCAGCCACAGGTTGTATGTGTACTACTGGGCTTAAAATATTCTGGATTTAGCGAATCCTCTGGGAAATACTGGTTTCCATCTACCACTTCGCAGCGATCGCTTTCTGCCAGTACAGCACCATTCCAAATAGCTTTTGTCATAGATTTGAGACTTTTACAATTACTTTACTTATTATTGTAATGTTTAATAGACTTAGCTAGGCAACTTTAGCGCTACTATAATGCTCTAAGTATAGAAATGCTTTAGGTAAGTACATGGACATAATTAAATACCAAACCTAAAAAGCTGAGGCGCTCGCTAAGCGAGCGCCGCAGCTTTTTAGGTTTGGGGCATTTATTACGTCTACCTACTTATAGAATACTAGAAATCCCAAAAATTGTTTAGTTTTGATGTAGCAAGGCTTGAGATATGCTTTTAATCACAGTTGGGACGGAACAATATCAATTTAATGCTCTAATGCATTGGATAGAATTGCTGATCGATTACCAACTAATTAATGAAGATGTGTTAGTACAATATGGGTTTTCAACGCATTTTCCTGATGGTTCTAAAGCTTACCGAAATTTATCTGAACAAGAATTTTTGAATTTTGTTGATGGAGCTAGCTTAATCATTAGCCATTGTGATGAAAATGTTGCTCAACTATTAGAAGATAAAGATACACCATATGTCCTCGTGCCACGCTTACAGAGGTTTCGAGAATATATTGACAATCATCAAATGGAAGTTGCTGATGACTTTGAACGCAGAGGCATTGCGATCGCAAGATCTCCAGGAGATCTTGTCAAATTTATCAAGTTGCAAAAAACATCGTCAGTAATTCCTAAAGTCGCTGAGAAGCAATTATGTGAATATTTAAAAGATCGATATCAACCTCAAAAATTGATGCTTGTTTGCGCGGCGGGTGGGTATTTTCGCTATATGCAAAGTCTAGAAGGCTTTTGGGGAAATTATAGCGATCGCCTATGGATATCAGTGAAGACTGAAACAACTGAACGTGAAATAGAAGATAGTCCTCGATATTGGGGATATGCTCCTGTCAAAGATAATTTAGTCAATATTATTCGTAATATAATCTTGGCTTTTAGAGTTGTTCCTCGCCAGAAGCCAGACTTAGTTGTTTGTACGGGATCGGGGTTTTCTCTTCCCTATCTATTGATTGCTAGATGGTTCTGCCGCAGTAAAGTTGTTTATATAGAATCCAAGGCGCGTTTTCAAAATATAGGTTTGCCTGCATGGATATTAATGAAATTAAATGTGCTTGATCTCATGGTCGTGAGAAGTAAGGCGATCGCAGATTTGTATCCTCAGTCTGTTTATATTCCTGTTAGTGATGATAGCAGTAATAAAACTAGGCAAAATAGAGATTATAAACAAGCCTCAATAGTCACCTTTGATGAACTTGCGTTTATATTTAGCCCTGAAAGATTAGTATTCTCTACCGCCAGAGAATTTCTGATTGATTTCCAATCTATTTGTAATATTGATGAATCCTATAAAAAAATTGTGATTGATATGAGCCACACTACAGTTATGGATAGTGCTGGTTTAGGAGCTCTAACCAATTGTCTTAGAATGGCAACCTTAAATAAGACTCAATTAGTTCTTTGGAGTGTTAGTGAAGCTGTTAGTGCTTTGATTAGACAATCCTCCTTAAGGGATTCAGTGTTAATTGAGCAAACCAGCAATACCTTCAGACTTTCTAGCTCGATCCAGAGGACTAAAGTTAGAAATATCACTATGTTTGGTTTATTCCTATTTCGGACACAGCAGTTACTCAAAAAAATTCCTGTCCTCAGAGTTTTTTACCCAATTTTAAAATTTTTCTTTCCTTTCATTGATATCGATCCCAGTGTTCCTGTACATCCTTCAGTACGCAACCCTATCAAACGAATAATTGATATAGTTGGTTCGTTAATAGGCTTGTTTTTTACTGTTATTTTATTTGTGCCAATCGCGATCGCAATTGCCCTAGAAAGCAAAGGCAATGTTTTATTTGGTCAAACACGTTGTGGACTATTGAGCAAACCATTCCGAATTTGGAAGTTTCGATCGATGGTACAGAATGCTGAACAGCTCAAAATAAAGGTTGAGAATCAGATTAAAGCAAGTTCAAATGTGGCTATTGCGGATGGCGATGATACAACTGTAAGTGGTAAATTTTTCAAAAATGCTGAGGATCCACGGGTAACTAGAACTGGTAAGTTTTTAAGAAAGACGAGCCTTGACGAATTCCCTCAATTTTGGAATGTTTTAGTAGGAGATATGAGCCTAGTCGGAACCCGCCCCCCTACCTTTGATGAAATCAACTCCTATGAATTAGAAGTTGAATATCATGATGAACGCTATACAGAATGGAATCGTTTAGATGTTAAGCCGGGAATTACTGGCGTGTGGCAGGTGAATGGACGCTCTAATGTAAGATCTTTTGCTGAAGTAGTAAACTATGATATTGAATATCGTAAGAATTGGAGTATTTGGTACGATCTTAAATTGATTGTCCAAACGTTCTTAGTTCTATTTGACAGAAAAAATAAAGCAGTTTAATCAATAAAAAAGCTCATGCGATGCATGAGCTTTTTTATTGCGATCGCAAAGCGTTGTATTCTTTTAAAAGCTATGGCGCACGCGCAGCGTGCGCCATAGCTTTTTGGGTTTTATTTAAGCAATACACAGTGTCATACACAAGAGATTATGGAACAAGATTGGTCACAACTGCTAAAGCAACTTATAGATAGACAAGCCCTAACGAGCGAGCAAGCCACATCGTTGATGCAGGGTTGGTTAGAAGGTGCGATCGCACCAGAATTGTCGGGAGCAATTTTGATGGCTCTGCAATTTAAAGGAGTTGAAGCTTCTGAATTAGCGGCGATGGCAAACGTGCTGCAATCCCAAAGCGAAGGTCAAAAGCTTAACGAACAATTCAGTCACATTGTCGATCGCACTAAACCTTTAATCGATACCTGTGGAACTGGAGGCGATGGCACTTCGACTTTTAATATTTCTACTTCTGTTGCTTTTGTGGCGGCGGCGGCAGGGATTCCTGTCGCTAAACATGGTAATCGAGCAGTTTCTAGTCGTTCGGGTTCGGCGGATGTCTTAGAAGCGATCGGGATTCACCTCGGTACATCTACAGAAAAAATTTATGAAGCTTTACCTGCGGTGGGGATTACCTTCTTATTTGCGCCTAGTTGGCATCCTGCGATGAAGGCCGTTGGAGCAATCCGTAGAAATTTAGGCGTTCGTACTGTATTTAATCTGATTGGGCCATTAGTCAATCCTCTCCATCCGACGGCTCAAGTATTAGGAGTTTATAATAAAAACTTAACGCATACTGTAGCTGAAGCTTTACGGTTGGTTGGTCGCCAACAAGCTGTGGTTTTACATAGTCGTGAAGGAATGGATGAAGCAGGTTTAGGAGATATTACTGATATTTCATTTTTGTGTGATGGGATTGTGACTGAAGAGGAGATTGCACCTCAAGAGTTAGGGTTAGATCCTGCTCCACTAGAGAGTCTTAAGGGTGGGAATGTGCAAGAAAATGCTGATATCTTGCGTACAGTTTTGCAAGGAAAAGGCAGCCAAGCCCAAACTGATTGTGTCGCGCTCAATAGCGGATTAGCGTTGAGAATTGGTGGCGCTGCAAGTAATTGGGCTGAAGGTGTAAGTCTTGCATCAGACATTCTCAAAAGTGGTGCTGCATGGTCAAAAGCCGAAGCGTTAGTGAAATTCTTGAAATAAAAAACAAAAAGTAAGTAGCAGCGCTACTTACAGCCTATTGAGGGTTTGAGTGATCCAGATAATTCTTTAAAAGTGCCGCGAAGCGGCACTTTTAAAGAATTATCTGGGTTTTATGGCAGCGCAAGGCGCTGTACTTCTTAAATTTATGGAAATTGATTACATAGCTTTATTTGTTTCAGATGTGTTGCGATCGCAAATTTTTTATCGCGACATATTGGGCTTTAGATTTGAGAAACCAGCTAAGCCCGATGGCGCGGAAGGATATAGCGGCAAACTGAAGATTGGGATTTACGATCGCAGTTGGTTACCAAAATTATTTGGCGATCGCGGTAAGCAGATTATTAGTGGCAACCCATTTTTGCTATCAATGACCGTAGACGATCTCGATCAGGTTTATCAGCAAATATGCGATCGGCAAGCTAGTATGCAAGAACATCTACCAATAAATATGATTATTTCACCTCCTGCGATGATGCCTTGGGGACAAAAAATTTTATTTTTAAGCGATCCCGATGGCAATATGCTCGAAATTGTCCAATCTAGCCCATCCAACAATTTCTCCGACGACGAAATTAAGTAGGTAGGCAACTGTGGCGCGCGCTGAGCGTGCGCCACAGTTGCCTACCTACTTAGTTAATGTGCTAGATTGCTGCTTGAGATAGATATATCTTTGGCATTTTAAAGCAGAGACTATATATTAACCTTGGTTAAAACTTCAAACGTTTGTATACCTATGTCTACCCAAAACGATATCCCCGTTGCTCAGAGGGTAAGCGATACCAACCGATCGCCCCAAAAGCAGCCAGAAAAAATTAATCCAGTTGTGCGATCGCTACAGTCAATTCCTTGGTGGGCATATGGTTTAGCAGTATTAGCCTTTTTGTCACCGATTGTGAGTACTCGCATTTGGTTTACCCTGAATGCTAATGCTATCAATCAACCCCAAGAAATCATTACGTCTGAGTCAATTTCACAACCTACATCACCATCAACTGTCCAATCGACTGCTATCTCCAATGCGCCATTTATAACGACAACTCCCGATGCTAAAGCTAATGATGATTCAGAAGCTATTGCTGAAGCCAGTAGTCCTCCAGATTTATTTGGGCATTACTCATTTAGCGAAGCTCCTGCCAATAAACTACGCACTATTGGTCGAGCAGGAGATGGCTATGAAATTCGATTGCATGAAGCGGCTGCCAAAAGTTATCTCAAAATGGAAGCTGATGCCAAGGCTGATGGTGTAGATTTTGTAGTGATTTCAGGCTTTCGGACGATCTCAGAGCAGCAAGAGCTTTTCTTTGAGATCAGCAAGCAGCGCAACCAAACGCCATCCCAACGCGCTAAGGTAAGTGCACCACCTGGACATAGCGAACATCACACAGGCTACGCGCTAGATATCGGAGATGATGCTTTGCCTAGCACAAATCTATCTACTAGTTTCGAGAAAACTGCTGCTTTTCAATGGCTACAAAATAATGCAGCCAAATATGGATTTGAAATGTCTTTTCCGCCCAATAACCCTCAAGGCGTAATGTATGAGCCTTGGCATTGGCGCTTTGTTGGGGATGATGATAGTCTCGCGACTTTCTATAAAAAATCGAACCGTAGTAATGCTTTTATTAATAAGCCATAGATCCAAATGATATGAATGTAACTGCCACTGATTTGTTGGCGATCGCAATATTTACAATTACGATGATGTCCTTAGTCGGCACAATGGCAGGCTTATCTCCAATTGTCCCTAGTGCGATCGCATTTACCTTACTCAGTGCATGGGGTATCGATATTGGCTTTTGGCAAGGCAAATTTGGAGCATATGCTCAAGCATGGCTCAGGGCGCAATCTCCAAAATACCGTGAACGTGTCTCATTTCATGAAGCAGGGCATTTTCTTGCTGCTCATGTATTGGGATTTAAAGTTGTGAGCTATGCGATCGCAGGTATCGTCGGGCGATCTCTCGGAGAGATATTAGCCGATGATACTTTTACAGGAATCGAAGGTGGTGTGGAAATCGAAATAGCTGATGAGCCTAACTCTAAGAATTTGTCAGCAAATTTACTTGATCGCTATAGCACTATTTACATGGCAGGTATTGCCGCCGAACAACTGATGTGTGAAGGTGAAACTGAAGGTGGTATCGATGATATGAAGCGATTGCGTAAAGCCATTTCCCATTTACCTAATCCTATGACCCAAGAGCGTTGGGCTTTGCTCAATGCCCGCAATTTACTAAGCGATCGGCGCTCAGTTTTAATCGTTCTAGCGGAGAAAATGCTCAATGGAGCAACCGTTGAAGATTGCTGTCAAACCATTGAGCAAGCACTTATAGCTACATCAAAAAACTAAGGAAATTTCCGAGAAAGAATATCCCAATGGTAGGGGTTTAGCATTTGCGCCACCATACCTCAACTCATCACCGAAATCTCACTACGCAAATGCTAAACCCTCTTCGCTTTACAGCAATTACCGATCAAACGAACCACAAAAGATTTCTTGAAAGTGTTGCTTCGCAACACTTTCAAGAAATCTTTTGGTTCGGGTTTGAGCGCAAAGCGCTGTAAATGATAAATTGTCCCTACGTTGTGAGGTTTGGGCGAAGCATTCCCGAACAAGAATATCTTAGAATTTAAAAATACTTGCGGGAATGCTACGCCCCTACGAGTATCAACTGTAGGTTTTATAATTTGATTGCTTCTTCTGCAATGAGAGGAGATTGGGACGAAAGTTCCTCGATCTTGCCATTTTTTTCATCAGGTAGCCACTTTAAAAGTGGCAGTGGCAAAAGGCTAGTGAGATTGGCAATCAAAACCAAGAGCCAAAGGTTATCAAAATTGGTTTCGGTAACACCTAGAAGATATGTCAATCCTGCACCTAATTGAAAAGAACATAACGCCGAAATATTCAGTACTGACATTAACAGTGCAAATAATGTTGCTTCGATACCTTCAGGACATAGCCGCGCCGCCAATATCAGAACAGGCATAAACGCAATGCGCCCAGCTATTGTCAAGATCAAGTTATCACCAAGACTAAACCAGCGATCGTCAATACCTAGCGCTCGATTGGCATGAGTGACCAGCAATAAACTTGTGAGTCCTAACAAAGTCGAAATAATCGTCGTCCAAAAGAAAATTTTACGGGTTGGTACACTTCTAAAAAATCGCTGAAATAGCCATACACCCAGTAATCCCGCCCAACTACCCACAAATCGAACTGTGCCAAGAAATTCAGGATTAAACTTCAGCTCGTTGGTCGTGAAATAGAAAAAAGCGGTATCAGCGCTGGGTGAAGCTTGCCAACAGAACAAGAAAGCCGCAGGTAGCCAAATCGCTTTATTCGTGAAGGCTTGACGCAATTGGCTAAAGTTAGATTTTAGTGACATCCATGTTTGTGAATTTCTGGATAAATTTGCTGGTTGAACAGCAGGTAAACCATCATCTGAATTATTTTTTGGATCGGGCGTAACAATAAAAATTGTGGACATGGGAGGATCTGCGATCGCAAATGCGGCAATTCCTACCAAAAGCGGCAAACTCGCGGTAATTTCAAAAACAAATTTCGCGCCGAAATGCTCTAATAAGTAGCCACTTAAGTATGCAGAGATAATTGCTCCAATTGATGAGGCAATCCAACTAAAGGACTGCAATGAGCCAGCATCGCCTTCTGGTTCTAGTCTGGCACGTTGGACAATCAGCGCATCAGTTATCGCATCAGAAAAAGCAAGTGATAATGAACCCGTCGCAATCATGGCGATCGCCCAAAAAGGGGTAGATACCCATGAACCCATGCTTATCCATGCAAAAACGCCTAAAACACTTGATAACAATAGGTAAGGACGGCGGCGATAACCAAACACAGGAAATCCGTCAGAAATCAAACCGTATAAGGGTTTAACTGTCCAAGGCAACATCGTAATGCCAACCATTGAGGCAACTTCCGCAGGGCTAAGCCCTAAGTCATCCTTCAGGAAAAAACTTACGGCAAGTTGCGAGATTGCCATTGCACCTTGAACAAAATAAATAACGGCGATGGCCCCCAACTCTAAGTCAAACGAGCGCTCTCGTAGATTTTTGAGCCAGTTTGATTGGATTAGCACGATACGATTGACCAAATGTTAAGAAATTTTAATCTACGTCTATTTTAGTCTCAATCTAGAAAACTGCATCTATCGAAAGAACACAAACTAGGGATTGCAAACGAAATAAGGAGAATATGCCCCACTGGTAGGGGTTTAGCATTTGTGCCACCATATCTCAACTCATCACCGAAACCTCACTTCGCAAATGCTAAACCCTCTTTGCCTCAAACGATAAACTGTCCCTTCGTTGTGAGGTTTGGGCGAAGCATTCCCAAATAAGAATATCTTAGAATTTATAAGTATCGGTGGGAATGCTTCGCCCCTACAGGTATCAACATTTTTTCTGGCGCGATCGTCTATTTAATTTGCGACTAAGAAAATAAGGTAGGGTAGTTGAGACCAAATGCAAAGCGCTATAACTACTTGTATCTCTCGATCGCAAATTGCTGTATTTAACCTGTTAGCTCTTATGTCCAATCCCATTTTTGTCCTTGCTTCCGCTTCTCCCACTCGCAAAAGCATTTTAGAAAATGCTGGTATTAAACCCATAGTCAGAGTCAGTTACTTTGATGAAGACGCGATTCAGGTTAGCGATCCGATGTCATTGGTGCTGACATTAGCGCAATGTAAAGCCAAGGCGATCGCATCAGAATTTGCAGGACAGAATGCATTGATCATGGGCTGTGACTCGATTATGTATCTCAATGGCGTGATCTATGGTAAGCCTGACTCTAAACAAACTGCGATCGCAACATGGCAAAAAATGCGTGGAAATTATTGCGATCTCTATACAGGACATTGCTTGATTGATGCCAAAAATCAGCGATCGGTCATGCGCTATGGTGTGACTAAGGTATATTTTGCCGATGCAACTGATGCGGAAATCTCCAGCTATGCCGAATCGGGTGAGCCGCTATGCTGTGCAGGTTGCTTTACGATGGAGAGGATGGGGGGATTACTAATCGAAAAGATCGAGGGCTGTCATACTAATGTTTTGGGGTTGAGCTTACCGATATTGCGACAAATGTTAACCGAACTTGGCTATAGCATCCAATTTAGTGCAAATGGAACTGCAATCCAATGAATACTGCCAATCGAAATACGCTCTGGTCAAGCATTGTTGCAGAAGAACTCTATCGATCGGGCGTGCGGACAGTTTGTATTTCCCCCGGATCGAGATCTACGCCACTGGTAATGGCTTTTGCCGAGTTGCGCGATCGCAGTCCTGATTTTCAGCTTTTGGTGCATGTTGACGAGCGATCAAGTAGCTTTTTTGCATTAGGTTTAGCGAAGATAAAGATAGCTCCTGTGGCGCTGCTCTGCACATCGGGAACGGCAGCCGCAAACTATTATCCTGCAATTATTGAAGCTTATTATAGTCAGATTCCACTTGTGGTCTTGACTGCCGATCGCCCGCCAGAAATGCGCGATTGCGGCTCTGGACAGACGATCGATCAGATTAATATTTATGGAAAGTATGTTCGCTATTTTTTTGAAGTAGGAACTCCAGAGATTCTTGGTTTTCGATTGCGCTATTTGCGATCGCTAATTAGTCGCTCAGTTAGCATCGCCGTCGGTAAAGGCGATACACCCGCAGGCGCAGTCCATCTCAACTTCCCATTCGCCGACCCGATGCCCCCTGTATCTATACCTGATGATGTGCCAGAGGATTTAGCGCTCAGCAGTCCCGAAGCAATGTTTGGCAATCCATCGGGAGCCGCCTATAGTCAAGTAATTGCAGGACTGCGATCGCTGGGCACAGATGCGATCGCTACAATTGCTAATCAAATTATTAGCTATCCCAAGGGCGTTTTGGTTGTGGGCGTGTATGACGCACCTGTAGGCTTTTTGGAATCGGTGCGCCGATTGGCTAGAGCGACAGGTTATCCATTACTAATCGAAGCCACTGGAACCGATCGCCGCGATGAAATTGGATATTACGATAGTTTTTTGCGATCGCAAAATTTCATAAAAGCTCATGCTCCCGACATTGTAATTCGCTTTGGGGCAATGCCAACTTCCAAAAGTTATCTGTTATGGCTACAGAAGCACATTGGCTGTCAGCAAATCGTGGTTGGTAGCACCAATAGCGATCCCACCCATGGAATTACCCAAGCTTTGAATGTACATCCCGTCAACTTTTGCGAACAGTTAGCCAACTATCTAGAGAATTATGCTCAAAGCGTTTGGCAAGATAAACAATGGCGCTTAGATTTTGAATTAGCAGAAAGTATCGCTGAACATGCGATCGCAAATTCTCTTGCAAAAATTGATGAATTATTTGATGGTAAAGTTTATGCCGAACTAGCCGAAATTCTCCCTGCGGATACTTATATCTATGTGGCAAGCAGCACACCAATTCGCGATCTCGATACATTCTTTCATTGCGATCGCCCGATTACGGTTCTTGCCAATCGTGGCGCAAACGGCATTGATGGAACTCTATCGAGTGCGCTCGGTGCTGCATGGGGATGCGATCATCCGATGGTTCTTATTTGTGGAGATTTAGCTTTTTATCACGACCTGAAT
Organism: Synechococcales cyanobacterium PMM_0003; assembly: GCA_949128015.1. Classification (GTDB taxonomy): domain Bacteria; phylum Cyanobacteriota; class Cyanobacteriia; order Pseudanabaenales; family Pseudanabaenaceae; genus Pseudanabaena. The sequence continues at coordinate 171 of CASBRC010000216.1, read as the reverse complement.
GGATTATTAGCTGCCAAGAAATATAATATTTCGCTCACGGTGATTCTTTTAAATAATGACGGTGGCGGCATTTTCAATCTGCTGCCAATTTCCAAATATGAAAACACTTTTGAAGAGTTTTTTGGCACATCTCATGGTCTAGACTTTGCGCCGATTATCTCTGCCTATGAT